>USQA01000181.1 GCA_900556695.1 uncultured Clostridium sp. | reverse complement strand
GCTGGCAATTTTTGTGATGGATGCGATTTATACGCAGCGTAGAAAAAGTTAAGAATTAACATGGGTAGGCCGTTTAATGAGCCTACCCACTGACTTATTTATCTTTTTTTGAAAAAAATTAAGATAAGAAAAAGAACAATATTTGTTACAGGAAGTACCCCCAAAACTCCCCAGTACTTACTCCATCCTAGAGACATCGTATATCTACCAAGGATTTGACAAAACCCAAAACTTAACCCTATACCTATACTTCTTAAATTTAATGTCGTAGTCAGGCTTAAAATAAATAGAACAAGGATGGTAATAGCCCACCACAATAACCATGCCTTAACAAAATCAGATTTTTTGCTGTAAGGTTCTTTACCCAAGAACAACTGCCAAAAGTTACCATTCCCCATATAGAATCCATTCCCCAAGATATTGTTTATAGAATAAAAATACATTCCAATTATATTTAATTAAAATATACCCCATCAATAAAAACTTACACACTCTAAATTACTACTGTATAGTTATCAATGCAAAGACTGCTATATTGCATATATATGCAAACCTCATAATTCAGGTAATATATATATTCAAAACAATTATATATAAAAAACAATGTAAAAAATATTCAAATCATCCATCAGAAATATATTCTACCCATCCAGGCTTGAGCATTTATCACGCTTTCAGTTCATAATCTATACATTAACATCATGGTCAATATTAATAACTTTGAATGATATCAACCTGGCTTTGAGTTTTATTCTGGTTATTAATAATACCTATGTAAATATCAATATTGGAGCAAAAAGAATAAGAGATACTGGATGTAAGGCAATCTACTTTGTATTGATTTCATTGGGTTTGACACTTTTTTCTATTATCTCTGCAGCAATTGAAGGGGTGAGATGTGAGTCATTAAGCGTCCAACTCAACGTGGCATGGATATTATTCACAACAATTATATTATCTGCGATTCCCTCGGCTAAAATGTCGCTGTCAGCACACTAACTTACTCACAGCGACATCGTATAGTTACAGCCAGTTCTTACGCTTAAAGTACAGATACGGTGTCAGGCCCGCAAGGATCATAAAGATAATCGCGCCAGGGTAGCCAAAGCTCCACTTCAGTTCTGGCATAAACTCAAAGTTCATGCCATAGCTGGAGGCAATCCGCGTAGGAAAAAGTTTCCTAATCGGTAAATTCAACATTTTGTTATTAACAATGAGCAAGACCAATCATTAATGAGGTTCTCTTCAGAGATGTAATGAAAAAATGTGAAATGTACTTCTTTTTTAAATATTTTTTTACCCTAGCATTTGTTCTCGAATTGACATTGAGCTTAAATATAACCAAGGCAAATGCAAATGAATAACATATTACTTCCGCCAATTAATATTCCCTGTACACTTTTCGAAACTATTAGTTTATTCGATGATTTTTCTGCTGATGATATGCAATATGGTGATATGGTAGAACAAGACTTTCTCTCACTCGGCCTAAGCGATATCTCAGCAAAAGTTGATCCTTACAGACTTATTAAATACCATTTCCCTGGCCCAGGTTCTATTAATGTTGCTTTTAGTGCCTCAAGTTCCGGAACAAAAATATCACAACGTGAATGCACTGATATTTTATTTGCAGAAATGAAAGAACTAGCAAAAATGTTTTCCTTTTTTGGACAAAATAAAACACTTATCGAAGATCTGATTGAACATTTTAGATATGGAAATGGCAGCAATTTTCATAGCCAACAATTAAATTTATCTTTTCATGAAAAAATAAATAAATATGGTTATAATAGTCCAATACGAATAATCAAAGAATGTATCGAAAATGGCATTAATTCAACTCCCTCGACAGGATACCAACCTCTTATCCTGCAAAGCATTAAAACCAAATTACTTTCATCAAGACTAAATAAATTTAATGACTTCGAGGACAGTTTTAATGGCTTAGGAATCAGTGTTCATGATATTTCAGCTCAAAAAATATCTCTTTTAAGTTTTCAAAACTACGCTATAGGATGGAGTGCAACAATTCATTTTGTAGCACAGGACCACTTCGGTCTTGATGTAACTGATATCAAAAACAAGACTTACAGCAAATATAGATTTTTTCGCATATGGTTCTTTTTACAACGGCATAAAGACTTTGCTTTCA
>USQA01000180.1 GCA_900556695.1 uncultured Clostridium sp. | reverse complement strand
GACTTAAGAGAAGAATTCAAAAAAATAGAAATTACTCCAACATGGACAAATTTAACAATGAAAATAGAAGGAGTAAAATTCAAAGTTGAATATGACTATGAAGATTTAACAAAATCAAAATTCACAAGTTATGAAAGACATAT
The DNA here is from genome assembly GCA_900556695.1 of uncultured Clostridium sp. Classification (GTDB taxonomy): domain Bacteria; phylum Bacillota; class Clostridia; order TANB77; family CAG-508; genus CAG-269. The sequence goes on along the minus strand of USQA01000180.1, from coordinate 2,048 downwards.
AATATGGAGATATAATAATCTAGGAATTAGAGAAGAACAATTAAGCAAAGAAGAACACAAAATAATAGAAAGATATCTACTAGGAGAAAAAGTGGTAAAAAGAAGAGAAAGATATGAAACAGGAATATACATAAAAAATATAAAAAACATAGTAGATTATGACACAGAAAGCTATGATAGTGAGCAAAACATAGAATATGTAGCAACAAAAAATGAAAAAGCTAGAAACCAAATAATTATGCCTGGAGATCAATTGCAGGCAGATAAAAAAGTTTATTAAAAAAATATAAATATGCTAAATGCAAAGAAGGGAGCAAAAAACGATGATTTATTCAAAAGAATTAGAAGGAATGTGTAAAGTAGCAAAAGGAGTAGACCACGGACCAGCACCAATTCCAGAAGAAGGAAAATGGGTAAAAGCAAAAGAAATTAAAGATATATCAGGTTTAACACATGGTATAGGATGGTGTGCACCACAACAAGGAGCATGTAAATTAACATTAAATGTAAAAGAAGGTATAATTCAAGAAGCATTAGTAGAAACAGTAGGATGTTCAGGAATGACTCATTCAGCAGCTATGGCTGGTGAAATATTAGTTGGAAAAACAATATTAGAAGCATTAAACACAGACTTAGTATGTGATGCTATAAATACTGCTATGAGAGAATTATTCTTACAAATAGTATATGGAAGAACACAAACAGCGTTCTCAGAAGGAGGACTTCCAGTAGGAGCAGGACTTGAAGATTTAGGAAAAGGACATACAAGCCAAGTTGGTACAATTTATTCAAGTACATTAAAAGGACCAAGATACTTAAATTTAGCAGAAGGATACATAGTTGAAATTGGTTTAGATAAAGATGATCAAATAATTGGTTATAAATATGTTCATTTAGGAAAAATGATGGATAATATAAAAGCTGGAATAGATCCTAAAGAAGCAATAGAAAAAGCTTCTGGTACATATGGAAGATTTAATGAGGCTGTTAAGACTATTGATCCTAGAGAAGAGTAATTGAAACGAATGAAAAGCGGCATCTTGCGTTGTCAAACTTCATAAAAATTTTTTCGATGTACAAATGTACTATCTCAAAAATTTTTATTCGTTTTCCTAGCAATATACCACTTTTGCTTCGTTTTTTGAAAAGGATAAGTAATTATAAAAAATATCTAAGATTTTGATAAAAAAGAAAATAAGGAGGAATAAAAATGGCAGTAACATTTGAAAGTTATGAAAGAAGAATAGAACAAATTAAACCAGTAATGGAAAAATACGGTATAAAAGATTTTGAAGATGCGTTAAAAATATGCACAGATAAAGGATTTAATCCATATGAAATAGTAAAAGGAGTACAACCAATATGTTTTGAAAACGCAGCTTGGGCATATACATTAGGAGCTGCAATAGCAATTAAAAAAGGATGTACAAAAGCTCACGAAGCAGCAAAAGCAATTGGAGAAGGATTACAAGCATTTTGTATACCAGGATCAGTTGCAGATGATAGAAAAGTTGGATTAGGACATGGAAATTTAGCATCAATGTTATTATCAGAAGATACAAAATGTTTTGCATTTTTAGCAGGACATGAAAGTTTTGCTGCAGCAGAAGGAGCTATTGGTATAGCAAAATCAGCAAATAAGGTAAGAAAAGAACCTTTAAGAGTTATTTTAAATGGACTTGGAAAAGATGCAGCACAAGTAATATCAAGAATTAACGGATTTACATATGTAAAAACAGATTTTGATTTCTTTACAGGAAAAGTAAATGTAGTAGAAGAAATTAAATATTCAGATGGTGAAAGATCACAAGTTAGATGTTATGGTGCAAATGATGTTAGAGAAGGTGTTGCAATAATGTGGATGGAAGATGTTGATGTATCTATAACAGGTAACTCAACAAATCCTACAAGATTCCAACATCCAGTTGCAGGTACATATAAAAAAGAAAGAATAGAAGCAGGTAAAAAATACTTCTCAGTAGCTAGTGGTGGAGGAACAGGAAGAACATTACATCCAGACAATATGGCAGCAGGACCAGCATCTTATG
>USQA01000179.1 GCA_900556695.1 uncultured Clostridium sp. | reverse complement strand
AATCAGATCCAGTAAATAATTTGAAAGTTTCAGTAATAATGAAAGACATAACAGCCCAAATGGTAGCAGAACATCCAGCACAATATTATGGTTTAAAAGTAACAAATTATGAATCAAAAAATGGACAAAAAGATTGGAAAATATTCTATTCAGATGGAGAGCATATATTTTTAATAACAGGGGGTTATGTGGATTTATCAGCAGCAAATAGATTAAATTCAAATACAGGAATGACAAAAATAGGAGATAAATATATAGCAAATTGGAGCTCAGAACCATCAAGCTTACAAACAGTAGAAGATACAGTAAAAACAAGATTTATGGCAACAGGATATACATTAAATAGTAGTGATGTAAGTTCAAAATGTGCATCAACATTATTAAATGCAAGTAATTGGGAAAGTTACAAAGATAATAATGGAATGGCAGAATATGCAATAGGAGGAAGTACAATAGAAATGTGGACAGCTAGTTGGAACAAACTATGCGACAAAAAATATAATAAGCCAAGTGATAAATTATATTGGAAAGCTAGCACTGCTGAAAATCATAAAGGATATTATTTGGGAACAAGTGAAAATGAGGAAAAATATGGATTAAGTAAAGAAATAATGCAAGCAAAAGATGGATATAAAAATAGTTTATACTATCCACATCGTGAAGATAATATTATAGATGGAGATAACAACGTTACTTGTAGAAAATATTGGCTTGTTTCACCTTCTGCTGCAATACTTTTTGATTTAATTACAATACAAAATGATGGATATATAATTTACCATGATTGTACGAATAATAGTGGTGACGAAGCTGCTTTACGTCCTGTAGTTTCTCTAAATTCTGGAATCAAAGTAAACGCAACAGAGGCACAATAAAAAATAAATGATATAAATATTTTAATAAAATGAATCCAAATTATTAGACATCAAAGTTTAATAAAGAGGGTTCATTTTTTATATTAGAAAAAATTTAACATTAAATACTTATTCACAAAAAATTCACAAATTTTTTTAGCAGAAAGTATTGACAAGTGCTAAAAAGGGGTATAATATATATGGAGTTAGCAAACAAAAACAAAGAGTGCTAAAAACTAACAATTAAAACTAAAGAGGTGAAAAAATTGTTAGATGATAGAAAAAAACAAGTATTACAAGCAATAGTAGAAGAATACATCAACACAGCAGAGCCTGTAAGTTCAAATGCACTAACAAATCATTATGGCCTAAAATGCAGTAGTGCAACAATAAGAAATGAAATGGCAGACTTAGAAAAAGCAGGTTTTCTAGATAAAACACATACATCAAGTGGTAGAATCCCATCAGAAAAAGGATATAGATACTATGTTGATGAACTATTAAACGATAAAGACATTAGTTTAGAAGAAATAAAATATATAAGTACTAAACTAGAAACAAAAGTAAATGAAATTGAAGATTTAACAAAAATTGCAGCAAATACAATATCAGAGGTTACACATTACACAACAGTATCAATTGGACCAAAAACCAATACTCAATTAATAGAAGAAATTAAATTTGTATTATTAGGAACAAGAATGATGATGGCTGTTATATTAACAGATACAGGACTAGTAAAAGAAACTATAATAAAATTTGATGAAGATGTTAATCAAAAACAAATAGAAACAATGAATTATATGTTTAATAACAAATTAAAAGGTCAACCAATTGAAACAATAGATAGGCCATTAGAAGAATATTTATATGATGAAATGACATATAGTGTCAATGTAATAAAACCAGTAATAGACCAGTTAAAAAAAGTAATAAATCAAGAAAATCAAATATATTTAGAAGGTGCAAATAAATCTTTTGATTTACCAGAATTTAATAGTTTAGAAGTTGCAAAAAACTTTGTAAATATATTAGATACAAAAGAAGTAATAGCAGATATGTTAAATTCAGGATTTGCAGAAGATATAAACATATATATTGGCGATGAAAATGAAAAAGATGAACTAAAAGATTTTAGTGTTGTTACTTTTAAACATAAAGTAAATGGCAAAGATTTAGGAACAATAGGAATAATAGGACCTAAAAGAATGGATTACTCAAAAGTGGTATCTGTAATGAAATATATAAATAAAAAATTAAAAGATATAGAAAAATAAAAAGAAAGAAGGGATAAAATGTCAGAAGAAAATATCAAAAATGAAAATTTAGAAGAAGAAAAAAATCAAA
>USQA01000178.1 GCA_900556695.1 uncultured Clostridium sp. | reverse complement strand
ATAAAAGAATCACACTTTGAAAAGTTATCATAAGATTTAAGATAATTAAACATTTGTTCCCTTATATAATCACTCGGACTTTTACAAAAAGTCAAATGTCCTTGAATAGACATAATCTTATTATCAACATTACTAGCATTTGCTAAAAATAAAAACAATTTTCTAATAAACTTTTCTAAATCATCTACATTCCATTTATCTGGAAGTGTTTTAAAAAAATTTGACAATATACTAATTTGTTGATTTACAAGTAAATCATCTAAATTTTGATAATGTAAATAGAAGGTTTTTCTATTGATTTGAGCACGTTCTACTAATTTTCTAATTGTTATTTGTGAATAATCCATTTCTAACAGCATTGCTTTAAAAGTATTTTGAATAAGTGATTCTGTTTTAATATATCTCAAATCATTTTGTGATTCTCTCTTCATTTTGACTCCTTTAATCTATATTATTTTTTAAATGTGGCATAATCTACAAAATTCTAAAACTGACCATTGATAGAAATATCATAAAAATTATAATTGATAAATGATGAATAATCAACATTAATACAATAAATAATAACAAGGAGGTTAAATTAATGCAAAATGAAGAAAAAATAGAATTATTTGAATATATCCCTGTTTCTAAATCAGTCATAAAACTAGCTCTTCCTATGATTTTAAGTTCACTAACTGTCATTATATATAATATGGCAGATACATTTTTTGTTGGGATGCTAGCTGATCCTATTCAAAATGCGGCAATTACATTAGCAGCTCCAATAATGCTAGCATTTAATGTCATTAGTAATTTACTTGGTGTTGGTACAGCAAGTATGATGAGTCGTTCACTAGATGCTAAAGATTATAAAACAGTTAAGCAAAGTTCTGCTTTTGGTTTTTATGGCACTTTATTTTCAGGATTATTATTTTTCATTGTTTATACGATTTTCAAACAGCCAATCATGGAACTTATGGGAGTCCAAGTCAATACAGAGTTTGCTACAAATATCTATATGTTTTGGACTGTGACTTTAGGTGCCCTTCCAACAATTTTACATATAGTCATGTTAAACATTATTCGTGCAGAAGGCAAATCAGTTCTCGCAAGTGCAGGAGTTGCAGTGGGATGTATTCTCAATATTATTCTTGATCCTATTTTTGTTTTACCATGGGGATTGAATATGGGAGCAAGTGGAGCAGGATGTGCAACATTCTTATCAAATTGTGCATCATGTATTTTCTACTTTATTATTCTCTTTAAAAAAAGAGAAAAAATGTTTGCAAGTATTTCTATAAAAGATTTGGTATTAAATAAAAAAGTTGATTATGGTGTATGTAGTATTGGCGTACCTGCTTCTATTCAAACTTTATTAAATGTGACAAGTATGACAATATTAAACAATTTTACTGTTATTTATGGAGCAACTGCTGTAGCAGCTATGAGCATTGCTCAAAAAATTAATTCTATACCTCTCAACATAGCCTTAGGTGGCTCACAAGAAATTATGCCATTAATCAGTTATACATATGCAAGTAAAAATTATAAAAGAATGAAAAATGCTGTTAATTACACAAGAAATGTTATGTTAATATTTTTAATATTATGTTCTTCTGTTTCATTTATCCTTGCTAAGTCTTTTGTTGGTGTATTCATGAATAGTTCTGATATTAGTACTTATGGAAGTCAATTACTAAGAGGCTTTAGTTTAGGCATACCATTTTTGTGCCTTGATTATTTATCTGTAGCTATTTTTCAAGCTGTTGGCATGGGAAAATATGCATTTTTCTTTGCAATTGCCCGAAAAATTATTTTAGAAATTCCATCATTAATTATTTTAAATTCATTCTTCCCTCTTTATGGTTTAGCATATGCTCAATTTGTTACAGAAATTATACTGTCTATAATCTCAATTATTGTATTAAGAAGATTATTTCATAATTTAATTTGATTAAACACATGACACATAAATGCAAAATCAATATTCGCCGAAAGGTTCCCGAACAGCTTCTCCCGGTACTCCTTCTGCTATATATAAATCTAATTATTTGATGTATTTAAATATTTTCTCTGTAAATATATATTTCAATTTTAAAGTTACAGTTATGACATTATGTCACTATCCTAGTGACCTCAAAAGGACATAGTCATCCTTACAAAAAACATTAATTTAAAAAATACATATTGCTTGTATTTCCGTTATTTGCTCTTGTTCTATGAATTCTTAATATCA
>USQA01000177.1 GCA_900556695.1 uncultured Clostridium sp. | reverse complement strand
CCCATCCCCCTGGTCCTGGATTTCCAGAGCATGCTCCATCAGTATATATAACTACTTTTTCCATATTTATTATACCTTTCATTGTTTTTTTGTTTAATTTATGATACTATTATAACAATAATTTTTTTATATTACAAGAAAGGAAAATATTATGAGTAAAGTTTTAGGAATTATCGCTGAATATAATCCATTTCATAATGGTCACTTATTTCACTTAAATGAGTCTAAAAAATTAACAGGTTCTAGTTATACAGTTGCTATCATGAGTGGAAATTTTGCTCAACGTGGTAATACTTCTATTATTGATAAATGGTCAAAAGCAAAATCTGCAATAGAATGTGGTGTTGATTTAGTCGTTGAATTACCTGTACTTTATTCAACTTCTAGTGCAGAAAATTTTGCAGAAGGTGCCATCAAAATATTAGATTCTTTAAAAGTAGTAGATTACTTATCTTTTGGCGCAGAAACTGCGGATATAAATCTATTGAATAACATTGCTACTGTTTTAAACGAAGAACCTAAAGAATATAAATCTTTATTATCAGAAGAATTAAAAAAAGGTCTTTCTTACCCTAAAGCTCGTGAAAACGCATTAATGATATATCTAAATGACATAAAAAAATATTCTAATGTTCTTTCTTCACCTAATAATATTTTAGGAATTGAATACATAAAAGCATTAAAAAAATACAATAGTATTATACAACCTATTGCTATGCCACGACATGAGTCAGGACATAATGATTTAAATTATCATGGTAATATAGCTAGCAGTACCGCTATTCGTAATATTACCAAAAACAATGGATTTGATATTTTAAGAAAATTAATGCCAGAACCAAGTTATACTAACTTAATTAAAAATATAAAAGTAGGTCATGTTGTTCCAGATTTATCTGTTTTTGAGAAAGAAATAATTTTTAATTTAAGAAAAATGTCTATCTATGATATTTCTCAATTACCTGATGTTTCAGAAGGCCTAGAATTTGCTATAAAAAATGCTGCTAATTCTTGTAATAGTTTAGTAGAATTGTTAAATATAATAAAATCAAAAAGATATACTCAAACTCGTATTCAAAGAATTTTGTTATATTCTTTACTTGGATTTACTAAAAAAGATATTGCTATTTCTAAAAAAACTCAACCTTATGTTAGAGTTCTTGGTTTTAATGAAAAAGGTAAATATCTTATTTCGGAAGTTGCAAAAGCTAATCCTAAACTTAATATTATTACTTCTGTTAAAAAATTTACTGATAAAAATTTAAATAGAAATTTAAAATCTATGCTTGAAAAGGATATTTGGGCTACAGATGTTTATACTATTGGCTATGAGTATGATTCTTGGAGTAATTTAGATTATACAAATAAAATAATAACATGATATAACAATCCACGGTTAACCCCGTGGATTTTCATAACTATAAAACTTTATTATTTGTTATATTCATTATCCTTCGTTAACTTTCCAGCTATTTTTTTATTAGTTGAATTATATAATTTTCCTGATAATATTTTCATTAAACATTATATTTTATTCTAAATTTTTCATACTTTTCGCATAAATTAATAGTTGATTTATTTACAACTTCTTTTATTGGAATTATAAATATGTCCATAGCATCAGTAACTATAAATAGTTCATCAATATCTGTATCTATTATAGTTTTATATGTTTTTCCTAATGTGCCTCCACAACTTTTTAATGCTACTTGATATTTATTATATTTTGTTTTACATGATGTTGCTTTTACTTGAACTTTTTTTAAACAACTATTTTTATCAACAACCAAGTCATAATCTTGTGTATCATTTAAAGGAATAGATACAGTATAACCATTAGTACTATAATAAGCTATCGCTATTCCTAATCCTGCATTTCCTTTTTCTTTATTAGTTGAAAATTTCATTTTTTCTCCTTTTGGCAAATTTTTGTTTGTATGCGTAGTAAAAAATAAAATACAAGTTTTCTTGTATTTTATGGTGGGCAGGGAAGGATTCGAACCTTCGTACTCGAATGAGAACAGATTTCTTACCACTATAGTTTTCACTACCATTATTTTTAATGTTTGTAGTCTGGACTTTCTCTTTATCTTTCATAAGATACCAGGTATAAAGTCTCTACACTCGAAAATTTCTTTTCTAGCTCGGGATTGCCATCAGCTTTCCTGTTAAGGTTTCCCCGAATTAGCCCGGTTTTCATCATACAATCACTTGTATGAGCTGCAAGTTTAGGTTTGGTTTAACCAAAGACCACAGTCTGCCGCCTTTAGCCACTCGGCCACCTACCCAAATATAAAATTAAAA
>USQA01000176.1 GCA_900556695.1 uncultured Clostridium sp. | reverse complement strand
AAGGAAGTAATTTATTTCCAGAACCATTATCAGCAGAAGAAGAAAAAAAGTGTTTAGAGCAAATGGCAAAAGGCAATGAAGAGGCAAGAAATGTTTTAATAGAGAGAAACTTAAGATTAGTTGCACATGTGGCAAAAAAATATACTACATCTAAAGTTGATCAAGAAGATCTTATATCTATAGGAACTATAGGTTTAATAAAAGGAATAAATAGCTTTAATCTAGAAAAAGGTGCTAGATTATCTACATATGTATCAAGATGTATAGATAATGAAATTTTAATGTATTTAAGAGCAACTAAAAAATTAGGAGCAGAAGTATATTTAAACGAACCAATCCGGAAAAGACAAAGATGACAATGTAGTAACTTTACAAGAAGTATTAGAAAATGATGAAAGAAATGTTGAAGATGAAGTTGATGTAAAAATAAAAATAAAACTTCTTTATGAAAAAATGAAAGATTTATTAAAAGATAGAGAAAGAAAAATTCTTGAATTAAGATTTGGATTAGGAGGACATAAACCTAAAACCCAAAATGAAATAGCTCAAATGATGGGAATATCTCGTTCTTATGTATCAAGAATAGAAACAAAAGCAATTGGAAAATTAGCAAAAGAAATAAAAGAATGATAGTTATATCATTCTTTTATTTCTTTTAGATTTGTTAAAAATGTAATAAAAAAATAAATCTCTCAACTATTGTTAATAAAGAGTTGAGAGATTTATTTTTCATTTGTACTGAGCATGATAGCGAACCGCATGCCATTTACCATTTGGCAATTTTTCTGGATATCCATTTAGTTCAATCCATCCATTTTCTGAATTAAATCTATTCCGGATTTGATTTAAAACAGCGATTGCTTCTGCTTTAGTATTTTTTTCGAAAGGAGAGATAAATTTACCTTCGTAGAAAAGTTCTCTTCCATCATGTAGTTTTTTAGGAGCTGTCATATAACCATCCTTTCTATATGTAAATTATTATATATAAATTATATCATAATTTACATAAGACTTCAACAAGCGTTTTGAATTTTAAATATATGCTTTTAAAGACTGTAAAATATTGACAAATAAATATAAGTTTTATATAATAGTTCAATAAAATTTAAATGTGAGGGAAAATATGAAACGAATAAAATTAAAAGATAGAATAATGCCTGTCTATACTAAAGGAGAAGAAATATTTAATATGACATCACATATAGTAGGAGCAGTATTAGGAATTGTTGCATTAGTATTATGTGTAATTTTTGCTGCAGTTCATAAAAATGTATATGGAATAGTTAGTGGAGCAATTTATGGAACAACAATGATTATATTGTATACAATGTCTAGTATATATCATGGGTTAAGTCCAAAGAGATATTCTAAAAGAGTTTTTCAAGTATTAGATCATTGTTCAATATTTTTACTAATTGCTGGCTCATATACACCATTTGCACTATGTACAATTAGACAATACAGTGTAATAGCAGGATGGACTATTTTTGGAATTATATGGGGACTTGCAATAATAGGAATAGTTTTAAATTCTATAGATATAAAAAAATTTAGAGTTTTTTCAATGGTATGTTACTTATTGATGGGATGGTGCATTATTATAAAAGCTAGTCTATTGCCACAACTTTTAGGAACTAATGGTTTAATACTTTTAGTTGCCGGTGGTATAGTTTATACTATAGGAGCTATAGTATATGGATTAGGAAAGAAATATAAATATGCACATTCAATATTTCATATATTTATATTATTAGGTAGTTTGTTACAATTTCTTTGTATATTATTGTATGTTATGTAATAAATTGAGTCAAATAAAAATATATATAAAATATGGCAAAAGATTATTAATCTTTTGCCATAAATATTAAATAAATTTTATCATAAAAAAAGCAAAATATCAAATTTGAAAAAGTTAAATTAAGTAAGAATAAATATGAAAAAACAAGAAATAATAATATAAATATAAAAAGATTGCCAAATTAGGAAAGAATTAAATTTGTAAACATTAAATATATATGCTAAAATAAAAATAACTTAAAAGAAAAGTATAAAAAATAAAATTTAATAAGTAATTAATTTACCCTGCATAGTGCGTATAGACAGAATTTTTAGAACCAACACACGATAAGAGGGGCCGAATTCTCTGAATATGGCGTGCATGCTCACCAATAGAATTGTGAGAAGCCCATGAGTATTTAGGTAGGCACCCACCTGTTTTTAGGAGCAGGTCCTTAAAAATTCAAACATCTGACGGCTAAGGCGGGGAATTTTTTTGCCATCGGGGACGGACCTTTTTGTCAACTTTTTGCCACTGGGGACGGACCTTT
>USQA01000175.1 GCA_900556695.1 uncultured Clostridium sp. | reverse complement strand
AATAGGAGATTATGTTGTCCATAAAAAATATGGAATAGGAATATACATAGGTGTAAATACTATTAAAGCAGATAATACAATAAAAGATTATATTAAAATAAAATATAAAAATGATGATGTTTTATATATACCAACAAATGATTTGGATTCTATTAGAAAATATATAGGTGGAGATACTATTAAACCTAAAATAAATCGTTTGGGAAGTAAAGAATGGGAAACAACTAAGGCAAAAGTAAAAAATAATTTACGTGAAATAGCAAAAGAGTTAATAGAACTTTATGCAAAAAGAGAAAAAATACAAGGTTTTGCTTTTAGTAAGGATACTCCATGGCAGGAAGAATTTGAAGCTAAATTTCCATATCAAGAGACAGATGATCAATTAAGATGTATAGAAGAAGTGAAAAAAGACATGGAATCACATATGCCAATGGATAGGTTATTATGTGGAGATGTTGGATATGGAAAAACAGAAGTTGCACTTAGAGCAGCATTTAAAGCAGTAATGGATCAAAAACAAGTGGCATATTTAGTTCCAACAACAGTGTTAGCTGATCAACAATATCAAGAATTTAAAGATAGAATGAAGGAATTTCCTATAAGAGTAGAAATATTAAACAGATTTAAAAGTAAAAAATATCAAGATGAAGTAATAAAAAAACTCAAATTAGGAGAAGTGGATGTAGTTATAGGTACACATAGATTAGTAAGCAAAGATGTTGAATTTAAAGATTTGGGACTATTAATTATAGATGAAGAGCATAGATTTGGTGTAAAGGCAAAAGAAAAATTAAAACAATTAAAAACAAATGTTGATGTTTTAACAATGACAGCTACACCAATTCCTAGAACTATGCATATGTCTATTGTAGGAATAAGAGATATGTCAGTTATTTATGAGCCACCTCATAATAGAAAACCTGTTCAAACATATGTGTTAGAATATGATGAAGAGGTAATAAAAGAAGCGATTACAAAGGAATTAGAAAGAGATGGCCAAGTATTTTATTTATTTAATAATGTACAAGATATAGAAAGAAAAGCAAATATGATATCAAATTTGGTGCCAGAAGCGGAAGTATCATATGCACATGGACAAATGACAGGAACAAAAATAGAAGAAATAATGAAAGAATTTATAGATAAAAAAACAAATGTCTTAGTTTGTACAACAATTTTAGAATCAGGAATAGATATACCTAATGCAAATACAATAATTGTAGAAAATGCAGATAGAATGGGATTATCAACTCTTTATCAAATAAGAGGAAGAGTAGGAAGAGGAAACAAACAAGCATATGCATATATAACTTATAAAAAAGATAAATTACTAACAGAAGTAGCAGATAAAAGATTAAAAACAATAAAAGAATTTACTGAATTTGGATCTGGATTTAAAATAGCGATGAGGGACTTAGAAATAAGAGGAGCAGGAAGTCTTTTAGGAGAAATACAATCAGGACATCTAGAACAAGTAGGATATGATACTTATTGCAATTTATTAGATGAAGTAATTAAAGAAATGAAAGGAATAGAAGTATTACCAGAAACAGATATACAAATTGATTTAAATGTAACAAGTTATATACCAGATGAATATATATCAGATGCAAATCAAAAAATAGAAGTATATCAAAATATAGCACTATGTAAAAATGAAGAAGACATACAAAATGTTATAGATGAAATAATAGATAGATTTGGAAATATGCCAAAAGAACTAGAAAATTTAATAGATATAGCTAGAATAAAATACTTAAGTAAAGAAATTAATATTGTAAAAATAATTAATAAAAACCAAGCTGTAGTATTTACATTTGAACAAAATAGATTTAAATTAGATGTAAATAAACTAATTCAAAATTATGGGAACAAAATAAAATTTTCAGCAGGTGTAAAGTCAATGATTACACTAGAAGTAAAAACAAGTAATGAAAGGAAAATTTTAAAAATTATAACAGAGTTTTTAAAAAGTTGCCATTAGGGACGGACCTTTTTGTCAATTTTTTGCCACTGGGGACGGACCTTTTTGGCAATTGGTATGGTTATAAAGTAGGGAACACTAATATAATGCTTTATGCTTATACACAGTGGTAACTAAAAGGAGGAGAATTTATGCAAAAAATATCAAGTAAAGATAATGAGATAATTAAGCATATAAGAAAATTAAAAGATAAAAAATATAGAGATGAAAGTAATGAATTTGTAATTGAAGGAGTAAAGTTAGTAGCAGAAGCTATACAAGAAAATAGTAAAATAAAATATATTGTTTTATGTGATGATTGTGAAAGAAGTGACTTTATTTCTAAAGAATTAATGTATGAAATTGCTAAATATGAATGCATTTATGTTACTGAAAAATTATTTTATATAGGAAAAGGAGCAAAAAACACATGAATATTTTTGAACTTTTTATACTGGCGATAGGCTTGTCTATGGATGCATTTGCAGTATCTGTCTGT
>USQA01000174.1 GCA_900556695.1 uncultured Clostridium sp. | reverse complement strand
TATTTATGTACAACTTTAAAGTACAAGTTGAATACAAATGAAAAAAATATAAATTCTAAAGAATGGTGTGTAGAAATCCCAAGTATTAATTTAAAAGCAAATATTTCAGAAGGTACAAGCAAAGAAACAATGGATAAATTTGTAGGTCATTTTGAAGAAACATCTAAAATAAATGGAAATATAGGATTAGCTGCACATAATAGAGGTTATGAAAATAATTATTTTTCAGACTTAAAAAAATTAAAGGAAGGAGACAAAATATTATACACATATGAAAATTATAAAAAAGAATATGCAGTAACCAAACATGTGATAATTGAAAATACAGATTGGACATATTTAGAAGATACAGAAGAAAACACTATAACACTTATAACATGTGTTAAAAATGAGCCAAAATACAGAAGATGCATACAAGGAGAAGAAATATAAAAAAAGGAGGAAAATTTGAGAAAAAATATAATTACAAAAGCAATGGCTGTTGTTAGTATGCTTATATTAAGTGCATTAGGTTTTATTAATTCTGTATATGCTACAAATATAAATACAGCTAATATATATGCTGTTAGGGATTGTGGAAATTTATTAACATATAAAGGAACACAAGTTAAAGTGACATATGTAGAATATATAAACGAAGGAAAGCATTATCCAGCATATTGTATGGATAAAACTAAAGTAGGTGCAGAAACTAATAGTTACAATGTTTCTATAGAAGGAGCTGTAAATGATGTTGGATTATGGAGAAGAATTATTAATGGATATCCATATAAATCAATTCAAGAGTTAGGAGTAGCAAATGCACAAGAAGCTTTTACAGCAACTAAACAAGCAATTTATTGTTATATTCACGGAAACAATCCATCAGATTATGGAGCAATAGGAGAAGCGGGACAAAGAACTTTAAATGCAATGCATACAATAATTAATAATGCACAAAATTCAAAAGAAAGTAAAATATCAAGTACAATAAAAATAAACAAAAATTCAGATAGTTGGAAGCAAGATGAAAATGAAAAAAATTATGTGTCAAAAGTTTATAGTGTAAGTGCAGGAGCTAACATACAAAATTATAAAATTATATTATCAAGAAAAAACAATCAAGATATAGGAGGAATAAAACTAACTGATATAGATAACAAGACTAAAACAGAATTTAATCCAAATGAAAAATTTAAAATACTAGTGCCCATAAAAGAAATGAAGGAAAAAGGCAATTTTGAACTAAAAGTAGAAGCTAAAATAAGTACTAAACCAGTATTATATGGAATTGCACCAAATAGTAGCTATCAAGATTATGCCTTAACAGGAGCAACATATGAAGATGGAACAGGCAATATACAAGACGAGTACTTTAAAAATGAAACAAAAATAATCATTCTAAAACAAGATGAAGACACAAATGAAAAACTAGAAGGAGTAGAATTTGAATTATTAGATGAAAATAAAAATGTAGTATATAATGGATTAAAAACAGACAAAGATGGAAAAATAAATATAGAAAATATAGTACCAGGAAGATATTATATAAAAGAAACAAACACAAAAGATGGATATTTAAGATTTGAGGATTTAATAAAAATAGATATAAACTTAAATGAGCAAATGACAGTTACAGTTAATAACAAAAAAGAAGAAAAACCAAAGATAGAAACAAGCAAAAATACTACAGAAGTAAGTAAAAAGATATTGCCTGTTACAGGAATGTAAAATAAATTATTATTATATAAAAAGGATTGAATTATAATAAATATTTTGTTATAGTAAATCCTTTTTTATGTGTTTTTGATTTAATTTTTACAAATTTATTCTATTAAACTTTGTGCAAAACTCAAATAATAAGAAAAGATAAAACTTAAATCCTAATTTTATTGAAAAAAAAATAAAAAACATATATAATGGAGACGATATATATAATATAAAAAAGGAGAAGATGATAGATGTTTTCACAATTACTTGTTTTAGTAATTTTAATACTTTTAAATGCATTTTTTGCTGCAAGTGAAATTGCATTTATAACATTAAATGATGCAAAAATAGATATGCAAGCAAAAGAAGGAAATAAAAAAGCAAAACAAATTCAAAAGATGATAAAAATACCAAGTAAATTTTTAGCAACAATTCAAATTGGTATTACATTAGCAGGTTTTTTATCAAGTGCATTTGCATCAGATACATTTGCAGAAAAATTAGCACCAATGCTATATAAATTAATGCCTTTTATAAATTTAGGAATTTGGAAAAGTATATCAATTATAATAATTACAATAATTTTATCTTTTTTTACTTTGGTTTTTGGAGAATTAGTACCAAAAAGATTAGCAATGAAAAATTATGAAAAAATAGCATTTGGAAGTATAGGTGTAATAAGAACAATTTCAATAATTACAGCACCATTTGTAAAATTTTTAACAATTGTAACAAATGCAGTTTCTAAATTGTTTGGTGTTGGAGAAAGTGATGAAGAAAC
>USQA01000173.1 GCA_900556695.1 uncultured Clostridium sp. | reverse complement strand
AATATATATAATAATTTTAATTAAAATAAGGAGTGATTATTATGAGAAAAGGGTTACAAAATTCAGTTTCAAATGAAAATACTAATTATAAGATAATCGCTGTAGATGATGAAGAAGGAATCGTAGATTCTTTGTCTATATTTTTAAAAAGATCTGGATACAATTTCACTGGTGTTACAAATCCAGAAGAAGCTGTAGAAAAAGTCAGAAATGAACATTTTGACTTAATGATACTCGACTTTATTATGACACCTATTCATGGTGATCAAGTAGTTGAAGAAATTAGAACTTTTAATAAAGATATATATATATTACTTTTAACAGGACATAAAGATTTAGCTCCTCCTTTAGATACTATTAAAAGACTTGATATCCAAGGGTATTGTGAAAAAAGTGATAAATTTGATCAATTACTTTTATTAATTGAATCAGGTATTAAATCAATTAAACAAATGAATGAAATCAAAAAAATTAATGATAAATTATCTGATACTTATGATAAATTAGAAAAAGCCTATTTAGAAAGTATCCAAACTTTACGTTACACTGTAGAAGCTAAAGATACTTATACAAGAGGTCATTCTGATAGAGTTTCAGAATATTCAGTATTAATTGGTAAACAGCTTGGATTACCAGATAATGAAATAAAAAATTTACAACTTGGTGGATTATTCCATGATGTTGGAAAAATAGGTATCCCTGACACAATATTACAAAAGGAATCTAAATTAACAGATGATGAATATTCAGAAATAAAAAATCATCCTTCAATAGGAGCACACATTTTATCTACAGCAACTATTTTTCAAGATATTATACCAATTGTTAAACATCATCATGAAAGATATGATGGTACAGGTTATCCTGGTCAATTAAAAGGAACTGATATTCCATATTTAGCAAGAATTACTGCTGTTGCAGATACTTTCGACGCTATGACTTCAAAAAGAAGTTATCGTGATTCATTACCATTAGATGTTGTTATAGCAGAATTTGAAAAAAATAAAGGAACACAATTTGATCCAGAAATAACAGATGTATTTTTAGATATATTAAAAAATCACTATGATAAAATACAAGAAATACAAGAAAAATACAAATAAAAAAAGAAAATTTTAAAAATTTTCTTTTTTTATTTTATTTATTAAATTTTCATAGAAAGTCCTACCTTTTGTCTTTCCTTATCAATTTTAATTACTTTTACTTTAACAACATCTCCAACTGAAACAATTTCAGAAGGATTTTTTACAAATTTATCACTCATTTCAGATATATGAACCAATCCATCATGTTTTACACCAATATCTACAAAAGCTCCAAAATCTATTACATTTCTTACTGTTCCAGTTAAAACCATTCCTTCTTTTAAATCTTCTAATTTTAACACATCACTACGTAAAATTGGTTTTTGCATTTCTTCACGTGGATCTCTTCCTGGTTTTGATAATTCTTCTATGATATCAGTTAATGTCATTTCACCAATTTCTAATTCTTTTGCTGTTTTTTCTATATTAACAGATTTTAATCTATTTCTTAATTCTTCTATTTTTTCTCTGTCTTTTAAATCTTTTTTATCAAATCCTAAACTTTCTAATAATTTTTCAGTTGCTTCATAACTTTCAGGATGTACTGCTGTAATTTCTAAAGGATTATCTCCATCTAATATTCTTAAAAATCCGGCACATTGTTCAAATGCTACTTTTCCTAGTTTAGGAACTTTTAATAATTGTTTTCTATTTTTTAATTTTCCATTCTCATCTCTATATTTAACTATATTTTTAGCAATTGTTTTATTTATACCAGAAACATAAGATAATAATGAAGGTGTAGCAGTATTTACATCTACCCCAACTTTGTTAACACTATCTTCTACAACTCCAGTTAGGCTTTCCTCTAATCTTTTTTGATTTACATCATGTTGATATTGTCCAACACCTATTGCCTTTGGATCTATTTTAACTAATTCTGCTAATGGATCTTGTAGTCTTCTTGCTATTGAAATAGCACCTCTTATTGATACATTTATATCTGGATATTCTTCTGTTGCAAGCTTTGAAGCAGAATAAACAGATGCTCCCGCTTCACTAACTATAACATAATGAATGTCTCTTGCTGTATCTTTTAACATATCTGCTACAAACATCTCAGACTCTCTTGATGCTGTTCCATTACCAATTGCAATCATATCAACTTTATCTTTTTCTATTAATTTTAAAAGTTCCCTTTTAGCTCCTATTACATCATTTTGTGGTTCAGTAGGATATACTGTTGTATAATCTAAAACTTTACCTGTTTCATCAATAATAGCAATTTTACATCCCGTTCTATAAGCTGGATCAAACCCCATTACAGTTTTTCCTTTTATTGGCGCTCCAAGCAATAATTGTTTTGAATTTTGCCCAAATACCTTTATTGCCTTTTCTTCTGCTTTTTCAGTTAAATCCGAACGAATTTCTCTTTCTATTGAAGGC
>USQA01000172.1 GCA_900556695.1 uncultured Clostridium sp. | reverse complement strand
TTAGAAAATGTTAGAGAAGCAACTAATGAAGATGTTGCTAAAGCAAAAGAAATTCTAGGTATAACTTAGAATTTCTTTTTTATATATTATAAAATATTTTTTGGCTTTAGTTTATAGTTGTATTAGTTGCACCTGTTCCTACCACATCTTCTTGTAAAGAACGCCATGTATTACAACCTACAATTCCATCTGCAGAAAGTCCTCTTGCACGTTGATAACTAATTACTGCATTATAAGTAGCTATTCCAAAAATTCCATCTAATCCATTTGTTCTATATCCTAATGTATTTAAATCATCTTGTGCGATACATACATAATTGCTTAAGCTTCCTCTTTTAACAGTTGGAAATCCTCCAGTTGAACACGCTGGTTTTCCAAACCTTTTATCAAAATGTACCCATGTAGGAGTTACTGAAATTGGTTCTACATAACTCCATACTCCTGAATTGTTAGCACTATTCCATAGTGCTGTTCTTCTACTTTGCGTTAATGTTTGCCCAACATCAAAAGCTACTCCTGCATAATGTTGACTTTGATTTCCATGCCCTCCTTCATATGGTCTTTTAAAGGCAAAACCTACTGGTATAGGTGCTCCAAAAATATATCTTTGGCTATTCCAACTTTGCATACATCTCTTTGTTGTCCATAATATGTTACTTTTACTAGCTCCTCTAAATTCTCTTACTCTTAAAGTTCCATTTGTATTATAAGGCATGGGTTCAGATTCTCCTCTATAATAAGTCTCCATACGGTCGCTATCATTATTAAATACTAGTATTTTTGCCATAATAAACCTCCTCATACTTTTATTATATTGTATGAGGAGGTTTTGTTTTTTGAGACAATAAATATAACTTTTTATATTTTAAACTTGTCTTGCTTTAACTACAACTCTATGTTTACTATCATCTGTACATGTTATTAATGTTACTTCTTTTTTACCATTTGTTAATTGCGTTGTACAACTTACATCAGTTGGTGCAACTTCATATTTATTATAAACTTTATATTGTATTGTTCTTCCAGATAAATCAGTAAGTGTTATGATATCTCCTGAAACTAAAGTAGGTACTTTACTAAAAAATTTCGTATTTCTGTAGTTATGCCCTACTATACAAAAGTTTCCAACTTCATTTGGCTCTGGTCCCCAGAACTTTGTTGGAGATATTTTTAGTAATGCTTCTGTTTCTTCAGCTGAGTCTGTTTCTCCATCAAGAACAGGGTATTGTAAATTTAATTTTGGAATACTTACAGTTGCTATTGTAGTATACCTAAATCCTCCACTAGTTGTTTGTACTTTTTTATTTACATTAGCCAATTGAGATTGTTGATCATTTACGTTTTGATTTTGCTCTTCGTCATCTAGCACTACCACTAAGACATTATTCTTTGCAACTGTATCATCATTTCCATTATCCATGTTTTCTAATATTTCTTGTGATACTTCTTCACTCTTATTTCTATCATATTCTGCATAAATATATAAAGAAGCTAAAAATAGTACTAAAAAAATAGATAAAAGAAAATTAAATTTATAAATTTTCTTTTTCTTTCTTAGTTCTGGTGTTATATATAATTTTTCTGTTATTAGAATTTGATTCATATTTTTCTCCTATTATATACTTCTTTATAATTATAACATAATTTAATAATGTTTTAAATAGTTTATTATAAAATTTTATCTGCAATATTTTGGAAGTCTTCTAATGTTAGTTTTTCTGCTCTTATATTTGTGTTTATATTTAATTCATTTAATATATTTATTCCTTCTTCTTTATTTTTGAAAATGTTTGCATTTGTTAATGAATTCAATAATGTTTTTCTTCTTTGCATAAATGCACATTTGATTATTTTGAACATTTTTTCTTTACTTTTGGGATTAACTGGTTTTTCTTTTCTTATATTTAGTTTTATTACTTCTGATGTCACATCTGGTTCTGGTATAAAACAGTTATTAGGCACTTCTATAACTTCTTGGGTATTTGCATAATAATAAACTGTATATGTAATCGCACCTGTATCTTTTTGTCCAGGAATTGCTGATAATCTTTTAGCAACTTCTTTTTGTATCATAACAGTTATACTTTCTAAATCTAGTTCCTCTTCAAGCAATTTCATAATTATTGGTGTTGTTATATAATATGGCAAATTTGCTACAACTTTAACACTATTTATATTATTTGTTATCTTTTCTTTGCTAATTAATTGTTTCAAATTTACTTTTAATATATCATCATTTATTAATTCAAAATTATCATATAATTTAAATCTATCTTCTAAAATTTCTATCATCTTTTTGTCTAACTCAACACATATTACTTTTTTTGCTTTTTCTAATAAATATTTAGTTAATGTTCCTAATCCTGGTCCAATTTCTATAACTAAATCTTCTTTAGTTATATTACTACTTTCAACAATTGTTTCTACAACATTTTCATTAATTAAGAAATTTTGTCCTAATGATTTGTTTGCTTTTATGTTGTATTTGTCCATTATAAAATT
>USQA01000171.1 GCA_900556695.1 uncultured Clostridium sp. | reverse complement strand
ATCAACAGTGTGGTGGACAATATTACGCTGGCAGATCTGGTGGAATGGCAGATGCAGAAGTCGAATGAGTATGTGATCTGACGGCAGACAGAATAAGCGATAACGTCCAATGAGGGAACAGAAGAGGGAAAATGGTGAAAACATCATTTTCCTCTTTTTTACCGGTAAAAATCTGGGAGCACGGCATTTACAAGCAAAAAAAAATTTGTTAAGATAAAAAACAGGGCGCATTTGGAGAAGAAAAAAAACAGGATGCGCAAAAGTGAAGAAAATAAAAGATAAGGAGTTTCCCCTTATGAAAAAACAACAGGAAATATCAAAAGAGATTTTAAAAAGTAAAATAGGACAAACAGTAGAAGTTTTAATTGAAGACATATCTTTTGATAAAAAATATTATATTGGTAGAACTATGCAAGACGTTCCAGATATTGATGGATTAGTATATATAAAAAATGATAGACAACCTGATAAAGAAATATTAAATTCTTTTGTTAAATGTGAAATTATTAAAGTAAATGATTATGATTTAATAGCTAAGTTATCTTAAAAGGAGGTATAAAGATGATACTTCAGTTAGAAAATGGAGAAAAAGTAAGAGTTAGAGTTGTAAAAAAAGGAGAAATATATGAGTATTTTATAAAGGATAAAAAAATTGGTGTATATGATCCAAAAGTAATGGAAGATAATATACTTATGTTGCAAAACACTATAGACAATGAAATAAGTAATCAAATTAAAGATCAAATTAATTCAGTAGATAAAGAAGAAATAGCTGAAGAAGCAAAATTAATTTCAAGGATTGAAGAATATACTAAAATAATTTTAGGAATAGAAGAAGTTAAAGATATATTATTAGTGGACTTAGAAGACGAAAAAGAAGAAAAGAAAAATAAAAAAACAGACAAAAAGAAAAAAGAGCAAAAACAAACTACAACTAAAGATATAAATGTAAAACAAGAAATAAATCTTTCAGAAAGAGCTAATGATATGCATGATTTAAGAAAATGGTTAGGCGCAAACATTCCTCCTGAATTTACTAAAATGGCTGTAATAGAATCTTCTCAAATGAGTAAAATGAAAGATGAAAATGGAAACAGTTATAAAAACAATTCAACAAGATATTCGTTAGCTTTAGTTGACAAAAACAATAATATAGTTCCATTACAAAAATATGTATCAAATTTGAAACAAAGAGATGCATCAGGAAATAATCCAACAGCTTTAAAATACCAAGTTGATAAAGATGGAAATGTAGAAAAAGATGCAATTTTAAGTGAATATGAAATTGGAAATAAAGTTTTACAAATTGACAATAAAGAAATGGGGAGAATTGAAGTAAATGTAGGTCAAGAAGAACATGGTGGAAACGAAACAATGGGAGTTCAAATGAGAGATAGTAATTCAACATTTGCAACAGATACACAAACAAGAAGAGTTATGGGAGAATATGAGTCAAATGGTGTTTATACAGTTGATGAAAACTTAAAAGAAGCGGAAAAACATAAAGATTGTGATAATTTGACTAGAGAAGATATTGATGGAGATTCTAGTACCAAATCACATAATCATTTAGAAGAAAATATTGATTATTCAAAATTGGCAATAAAATGGGGATTATATAGAGATGGCGTTCCAGATCAAGAAAAAGCAAAAGAATTGTTAGAAAAGGAACAAAAACAAAATCCAAATGAAGAAAAAGAAGAGCTGATTGAGAATATAACAGAAGAGGTGGAAGAAGAATATAGAGGGAACAGAGATAGAATATAAATAAAAAAGAACTTGTTTGCAAGTTCTTTTTTATTTGATATTTTTTAAATAGGATCCACATGTACTACTGTTTTATAAATTTTGTCTAATTTATTTACATCTTTTTCTAAACAATCAGCAAGATTATGACTTTCAAAAGTAGTCATATTACCATCCAAACCAATAGTAATAAAAACAAGATATTTATCTCCAACAGGAGTAGAAATTATATCATCTGTTTTTTTAATTTCTTTATAGGTATGACAAATATTCAAAATATCATTTTGAGTTTTTTCATCTAAACTAATATCCATTAAAACATTATAGCTTTCAATGAAAATAGTAATTCCAGTATAGCATATCCAAATTGAGATACCGAATTCCAACGACACTATCAAACCAATAAATATTTAATAAAGTAAGTAAAATAGAAAGTAAAGTAAAAGAAGTTACAACACAATCATTTCTATGATCCTTCATATTAGCTTCTAATAATATATTATTATACTTTTTATAAGCAGCTTTTGTATAAAAATACAAAACCAATTTAGTTATAATTGTGGCAATACATACTACTACTAAAAACCAAGAAAATTTAAGTTCACTTCCTAATATTAAAGTCATAATAGAATCATAAAGTAATTTTGATGATACAAGAATCATAGAAATACTAATAAACATAGAAAAAATGTATTCTGCTTTACCATGGCCTAAATTATGATTTGCGTCATTAGGAACACTTGCAATTTTGTTTCCTATAAAAGTCATTAA
>USQA01000170.1 GCA_900556695.1 uncultured Clostridium sp. | reverse complement strand
AGAATACAATTACTAAAATGATTCCTATTGTTCCTCCAACTACTGGTAATACATTATTCTCTTGTTTTTCTTCTACTTGTTCAGGTTGTTCTTTTTCATATTTTATAACATAAGTAATTGGATTTTCTTCAGTCTTAGTTGCTGTTCCAAGATATTCAGCTGTTACTGTATATGTATTAGGATAATCAACTCTTTGCTTAGTAGCATAATAGCATTTAGCAGTATATGTATTAGCAACCTCATATTCTCCAATCATCTTTGTAGATTCTACTTGCCATTCAACATTTAGAAGATCCAATGTTAATCCATTTTTTACTGTTTGTTTTGGTATAAAATCTAAATCATTTTTTTCTAGGTTATTATAATTTATCGTCTCTTCAATCAAATCTTCTCTAAATCCATTGTAGTTTGTCTTAATTTTTAGAGTATTAGGATTCAAAATATATTCTCCTATATATCCATCTTTTTCATATTTGATTGTATTTCCTAATTGTTCAATAATTTTATCTTTTTTATTTGTTTTTGATAATATAGTTTTAGTTGTATTTATATCTATCGTTTCTAATGTATTTCCTCCTTCAGCAGTATAATCTACATACTTGTATTTGCTTCCATCAACTTCTATTTCTTTTGATAACATTTCTAAAAATGAATCTTTCTCTGATTCCATAACTTGATATGTTTTATAACAATTTAACTCATCTTCAGTAATTTCTGTTTTTTCCATCGTTATTGCAAAACAATTTACTGTTGTAAGTAAGATGCAAAAACTGCAAACTGCTAATATCTTTTTAAACCACTTCATTTTAACCTCCTAAAATTTGAATATTCCTAATTTATTTGCTATATAAGTTGCTCCAATAGAGCATAAAATTAATATTCCTATATAAAATAATACATGAAATATTCTTATAATTATTTCAAATAAAAAAAGTAGTATTTTAATAAACGATTTTTGTTCATTAACTACTACTTCTTCATCATATTTTTGTCTTACTTTTTGTCTTTTTAAATATTCTTTATAGATATTTTTGCTCACTTTTTACCTCTTTTCAAAAAGTTAAATATACTATTTTTTTCTATTACTTCTATTTTGTTTGATTTCTCTGCTATATAATCTTTAAAAATTTCGTGATAAATTTCTATATTTACATTATCATTAAAAGTATCTGAAGTATATTCTGAAAAAAATATATTTTTCACTATTCCTCTTAATGTTCTTTTAAATTTAGCCTTTTCTTCATCACTAGAAAAATTGAATATATAATTCACTTCAGGAATCTTCTCTAATAAACTTAAAACTCTAAATGTTTCATCAGTTTCCCATGCTTTTGTTCCTCCTACTACTATCTTAACTTCTTTTGATAAGAAATTATCTAGTGTATTTTCATTTAAAGTTCCATAATCATAAATATAAAAATCATAACCGTATTGCATTGCATCAATTTTATTGGTATTACTATAAAGATCAATTCCTCTATACGAATACATATTGTCTTTTTTAGTCACTCCTTCTAATGTCTCAATATTTTTTATTTCATCTTTATCTGTACTGCAAATATAACAGGCATTCATATTTAAACTCTTTAAAAACATTGTAATTAAAATAGCTTGTGTCGTAACTCCTATATGCTTTTCAGTTCCTGCTACTGCTATGTTTACAAATTGTTTTAAAGTCTTATATTCCTTCTTTACAATTACTTTATTTTTCTTTGTTTCTTCAACCTTTTGTCTAAACCTTATAGCATCTTTATATTGACATCCTTTAACACTTAAACAATTTCTAAATTGTTCTTTTTGTTCATAGTAAGTTTTTGCATTTACAAAATTGTAGATTCCTTCATTAAATAGTTTTGAAAGTAATCTATCTCCTTCTTCATGACCTAAAGCAACTACAATAACTCTAATATTATACATACTCTTTATTGCTACAATAGATTGTATGATTTCCTCTTCACTTTCTTTTGTTGAATCAACATCTATAATTATTTGTTTATAATTATTTAAGTTTTTCAGCTCTTGAATTGCAAATCTTTTTAAACTATCAACTCCTGTTAATACCTGTGGAGTTTCAAATCCATTTTCTTTGCATACTTCGTAAATTAGTTTTTCATTTTCTCTAGTAATTGCTAAAATCAATTTTATCCCTCCTTTGCAAAAAAAGAACTGCTTAGCAATTCCTTTTCTTTTATTCATCTATTAAATATTTGAATTCTAAATCTAAATCTTTATTAATTTTTATTCTACTATTCTTTGTTAATTCTTCTCTATCAAAAAATGTAATCCTAATAGAAATATAACCCTGGTATTCACTTTTTATTCTAAAATAATTATGAAGATGTATCGTCGAAAATATTCCTTCTTTAAACAAATCTAATATTGTATTTTCGTTTTTAAATGGACTATTCTTTAAATTAGTGACGACAACATTATCAAAATCAGTTTTATTAAAATCTACTTTTGGAACTATGTATTTACTTAGTATTTCATTATTATCTAATAGTTTTATTGTCTTTTTACATTCAGTAT
>USQA01000169.1 GCA_900556695.1 uncultured Clostridium sp. | reverse complement strand
ACAACATATCCAATACCTAAGTGGGAAATAAGGCAAGAAAACATAAAAAGAATCTTAAATAATCTACTAAAAGATATGGAAATAAAAGTATGCTGTTTTCAAGAGGTAAATGAAAATAACATAGAATTATTACATGAAATATTAAGTCATAATAATTTTAAAATGTTAGAAAAATTCCCAATGAAAACAGAATCATATAATCAATACAATATAGTTGCAATTAGAAATGAAGATTCAATAAAGGTGAATTTTGTATATTGTTTGCCACATGGAAAAGACACAGAATATAAAAAAGTCGAAGAACAAAAAATTGATTATAATATGAGTGATTATAGAACAACAGTATTTGTGAATTTTGAATATAATAACAAAAAATATCTTGTAGGAGATATTCATACAGATTATATATCTACGAATGGCAAGATAAAAGGAACTGTTAAATCATTAAATTACATGGATACAATAAATTGTGATTATAAATTAATTATTGGAGATATGAATATGGTTTCACATATGTCTGAAGTCTATAATATCTTAAAACAAAATAATAACTATACTACTATTTCAAGAAATAATGTTTTTAGCATATCTGATAATTCATGGCAGGGATATGGAACAAAGGAACAAGTTAATGTTGATTTTGCTTTTATAGAAAAAAAGATGATGAAAAATTACAATTATGAAATTATAAAACAAGATAATATAATGGATGAAGGATCAGATCATAGACCAGTTATATTAACTATTAAATAATTAGTAACTTCTCCAGATGAAATTGATAAATGAATAAATAAATTAATGTAGAGGTGGTCATTGATCGCCATAAAAAGATATAAAAGGCGACCAATGGTCGCCCCTACAATTTTATTCATCATTTCATAAATTTATTATAATTTTGTTTTTATCAAATAGTATTATCTTGCTATAAAATTATTGCCAAACGTTGTAGGGCGAGGTGCCTTTAGGGTGAACCGTGTGATAAAGTCACTTTTTTTGTAAATAATAAAAATAGAAGGAGGAAAATTATGTATAAAAATATTAATAAAAAAGAAGTTTTGGAATTAAAGAATTTAGTTGGATATCAAGAAGGTCAAGTAGTTAGTAAAACTCTTGTGCAAAATGAATTAGTAAGTGTAACAATTTTTTCATTTGATAAAGGAGAAGAAATATCAACTCATGCTTCTGGTGGAGATGCCATGGTAACTGTTCTTGAGGGAAAAGGGAAATTTACAATTGGAGGAGATGTATTTTTTCTTGAAGAAGGACAAACAATTATTATGCCAAAAGATGTTCCTCATAGTGTTTTTGGTGAAGAAAAATTCAAAATGCTACTTGTAGTATCATTTTAAGTTATTTAAAGGTTTACAGTTACACTAAAATATGTTATAATAGCAATATCCGTAAATTTTAAGAGGAATATACAAATGTTTAACTAAGGAGAGAATAATGGGCTTTTTTGAAAAATTAAAAAATGGAATGAACAAAACAAAAACATCATTTGATGAAAAAATAAATAATGTTTTTAGTAATTTTAGAAAAGTAGATGAGGATTTTTTAGAAGAACTAGAAGAAATTCTTATTATGTCAGATGTTGGAATGGATACATCAATAAAAATTATAGATAACTTAAGAGATAGATTAAAAAAAGAAAAAATACAAGATGAAGAAGATGTAAAAAGAGCATTAAGAGAAGAAATGCAAAAAATATTAGATGTAACAGATATAGGACTACATTTAAATACCAAACCATCAGTAATACTTGTAGTAGGGGTAAATGGAGTTGGAAAAACTACATCTATAGGAAAAATTGCTAACAGACTAGCAAAAGACGGGAAAAAAGTAGTTATAGCAGCAGCAGATACTTTTAGAGCAGCAGCAGTTGAACAATTAGAAATTTGGGCAAATAGAGCAGGAGCAGATATAGTAAAAAGAGCAGAAGGCGTAGATCCAGCATCTGTAGTATATGATGCAATGCGAATAACTAAAGAAAAACAAGCAGATGTATTAATAGTAGATACAGCAGGAAGATTGCACAATAAAAAATATTTAATGGATGAATTAAACAAAATACAAAAAGTTATTAATAAAGAAATGGGAGAAGCAGACAAAGAAGTACTACTAGTAATAGATGGAGCAACAGGACAAAATGCAATTTCACAAGTAAAAGCATTTAAACAAGAAACAGATATTACAGGATTAGTATTAACTAAATTAGATGGGACAGCAAAAGGACGGAGTAGTAATAGGAATTGTTGAAGAAAATAAAATACCTGTAAAATTTATTGGTGTCGGAGAACAAATTGACGATATGGAAATATTTAATTCAGAAGACTTCGTAAAAGCGATAATATAGTAAAATAATATAGGAGGTTGAAATTAGTGGAAGAAAACACAAAAAACAACAAACAAACAAACGAAAAAGTAGTAAAACAAGAAACAATAATGGATACTGCTAATACAAAAGAAACAGGTATGAGAAATAAAAAGGAAAAAAGTAAAACAAGAAAATGGTTAGTAATTTTATTTTTAATAGTATATGCACTAATTAATTATATACAATTAAGAGGAAGTTACTTAGAGTATATGGAATTAGGAGAACAATACATAAATGTATT
>USQA01000168.1 GCA_900556695.1 uncultured Clostridium sp. | reverse complement strand
GATATAAAGATGGAGAAAAGCAAAGATAACAGATTTGTAATATAAGACATAGTAGAATGCATTGTATAAAGTAAGGAAAAATTGGAAATAATTACAACTAAAGGAGTGAGATTTATGCAAGAAAAAAAAGAAAAGAAAAAGTATAAAAAGAAAAACAATTTTAAAATAAATATTATATTTAATGAAAAAGGAGAAGCATTAGAGAAAGTAATTGAAAGAGCATTTGGAAATTATGTGTTAAAGAGATAATTGGCATCCTGTGTTGTAAAAACTAATAGAAAACTCTCAATGTACAACAAGTACGTTTCAAATATTTCTATTTAGTTTTACCTAGCATTATACTAATTTTTTCTTCAACAAAAATAAGTAGAAAAATAATGGTATTTAATGAGATAATATGTTATAATACTTGCAAAGAGTATCAATATTATCTCATTATCTTTAAATAGCATAAGAAGGAGGAAAAAGTGAGCTATACAATAATGAATAATATTGATTATAAAGTAGGCATATATATAAGACTTTCAAGAGAAGACGAAGAAAAAGAAAGATATCAAGAAAGCGAAAGTATTGGAAACCAAAGAACTTTGCTAATGCAATACATCAAAGAAAACAAATTAAACTTTGTTGCAGAGTATGTAGATGACGGAGTAAGTGGTACAAGTTTTGATAGACCTGCATTTAATAGAATGATAGCAGATATTGAAGCAGGTAAAATCAATATGGTAGTGACAAAAGACTTATCAAGACTAGGTAGAAATTATGTTCAATCAGGATTATATATTGAAACATATTTTCCAGAACATGAAGTAAGATTTGTTGCAATATTAGACAATATAGATACAGCGTATGATACATCAAATAATGATATAGCACCATTTAAATCAATATTAAATGAAATGTATGCAAAAGATACATCAAAAAAAATAAATAGTGTATTACAATCAAAAAGAAATCTTGGAGAATATCTAGGAACAGCACCTTATGGTTATAAAAAAGATCCAGAAAATAAATACCATTTAATAATAGATGAAGAAGCAGCAAATGTTGTAAAACTAATATATGAAAAATATTTAGCAGGTTTTGGTACAATGCAAATAGCAGATTATTTAAGCAAAAAGAAAATTCCAATTCCATCAGATTATAATAAGAGAAAAAGAGGAAAAAAATCTTTAACTTATGGACTATGGCAACAATCTACAGTAAGATTTATTCTTTCAAATGAAATTTACACAGGAACAGTCATACAAGGAAAAAGAAAGAAAGTAAGTTTTAAATCTAAAAAGTTTATAAATTTACCAGAAGAAGATTGGATAAAAGTAGAAAATATGCACGAAGCTATTATAAGTAAAGAAGATTTTGCAAGAGCAAAAAAGGTAATTCAAGCAACCAAAGGTTCAAGAGTAGTTCAAAACGACTATTTATTTAAGGGATTACTGAGATGTTATGATTGTAAAGGATATATTGGAATAAGAAGTCCAGATAAAAACGGAAATATTTATGGTAGATGCCAAAGATATGGAAGGTTTGGAAAATTTGATGTATGTTCACCACACAATTTTAATTATCAAGTTTTTGAAGAACAAATGTTAGAAGTTTTAAGAGAAGTTTGTAAAGAATATACCAATACGAAAAAACTAGAAGAAATTGCAAAACAAACTAGAACAAAGCAATGTAAAGAATTTGATATAAAAAAGCAAATAGAGTCTTTTAAACAGCAGGTAGAGAGTGAAACTAGAAAGTTAGAATTAATGTATGATGACAGATTGGCAGGAATTATCACACTTGACGAATATATGAAAAATGCAAATAGAATAAAAGAGATTGTAAAAGGATATGAGCAAAACATCAAAGAGCTTGAACAAGAATTATTCGGAGAAAATAATAAAACAAAAAGTGAAAGTAAATTAGATCATTTAATAGAGGAGTTTCTTAATATGGAGAAACCAACAAAAGAAATAATTAGAGAATTTATAGAAAAAATTGAAATTCATAATGACAAGCAAGTTGATATTTATTTCAATTTTAAATCATTACAAGATTTAAATAATAATTTTATATGTGCTAGAAAAGAATATGAGAAAAAAGTAGGATAGAAAAAATGTCCACAACAACAATATACACATGCAGCGATATGGGTAATTTTAGCAGAGACAATGTTAGGATTTGGAGACAAAGCAGTAGAATTATATAGAATGATAAATCCAATAGAACATTCAAGGACAAAAGACGCAAGTAAAAAATATAAAGTAGAACCATATGTTATTCCAGCTGATATATATGGAGTAGGAAACATGGCAGGAAGAGGAGGCTGGACTTGGTATACAGGATCAAGCAGTTGGTATTATAAAGTAGGAATAGAATATATTTTAGGACTAAAAATAGAAAAAGGTTATATAAGAATTAAACCGTGTATTCCAAAAGAATGGGAAGAATACCAAATAAAATATAGATGGAAAAAAAGCATATATAATATAAAAGTAAAAAATCCAAATAAGAAAAATACAGGAGTAGAAAGAGTTATAGTAAATGGACAAGAGCAAGAAAACAAAATAAAATTAGATGAAGAAGAAAAAATATATAATATAGAAGTGATAATGTAAATTGCCACCGGGGACGGACCTTTTTGACCAGAAATTGCCAAAAAGGTCCGTCCCCACTGGC
>USQA01000167.1 GCA_900556695.1 uncultured Clostridium sp. | reverse complement strand
AAATAACATATAAATTTTTTTATTTTAAATTTATATGTTATTTTATCTTGTTTTAATCAAGCATATCTTTTCTTTTTAACCACCATGATACTAATAAAGTGGTAATTACTGAAATTAATACCATTATAACAAATCCTGCAGGACTATCTTGAAATGGTAATCCAACATTCATTCCCCAAAAACTTGATACCATTGTTGGAACAGCTAAAATAATTGTTATAGAAGTTAAAAATTTCATTACTCCATTTAGATTATTGGAAATTATTGACGCATATGCATCCATTGTTCCATTTAAAATATTACTATATATTTGAGCCATTTCTATAGCTTGTCTATTTTCCGTAATTGCATCTTCTAGTATTTCTTCATCTTCTTCATATAATTTAACAATTTTTCCTCTCATTGTTTTTTCCATTACTAATTCATTTGACTTTAAAGAAGTTGTAAAATATACTAAACCTTTTTCTAAAGTTAATAATTTCAAAAGCTCTTTATTTTTCATAGAATTTTTTAATATATATTCTGCAATTTCTGTTTCTTTATTAATTTGTTTTAAGTATGTTAAATAGTATGAAGAATTCAAATATAGTATTTGGAAAATAAATCTAGTCTTTTTATATGTTTGAAAATTTTTTATTTTATTTTTTGTAAAATCTTCTATTACTTTATTTTTTCTTAAAGATACTGTTACAAAAAAATCATCTCTTACAACAATCATACCAAGGGGCATTGTTGCATATATATCATTTTCTTCACTTTTTTCTATTACTGGAACATCAACAACAAAAAGTGTTGTGTTATCATCTTCTTCATGGTCAATTCTAGCTTTTTCTTCATAATCTAATGCATCTCTTATAAAGTCTTCTTGTATGCTTATACTTTCACATACATTTTTTATTTCTGCCTCGGACGGGTTAATCAAACTTATCCAGCTACCTTTTTTAAATTCCTTAATTTCTTCTACTTTATTTGTTTCCATGTTTGTATTATATATCTTTAACATAACCCATCACCTCTTTCTCCCAATACTATTATTTTAAACTTTTTATCTCATTTTGTCAATATTTTTGTCTAAATTATGTAAATCATTTTGTTTGAATATAACTAATATTTTTTATTAAAAGTTTTAATGGTAATAGCTTATAAATAATTTATAAAATCTCAAAAACTTTAATAAAAATAACACTTTTTATAATATAAAAAAAGCAAGAATGATAAATTCTTGCTTCATTTTGGTGAGCCATCGGGGGATCGAACCCCGGACCTCCAGATTAAGAGTCTGTTGCTCTACCAGCTGAGCTAATGGCCCATTTCTTAAATTGACTTTTTAAATTATATTATCTTTTTATTCTTTTGTCAACATTTTTTGTTTCTTTGCAATAATAAAAATCTCAAAATAATTTTGAGATTTTTATTATTATTTATATTCTTTATTGAGTTACATCTGGATCCTTTGTAGAACTACTTTCCTCTCCAGTATTGCTACTACTATTTGTATTATCTTTACCACTTGTATTTGTGTTATTATTTTCACTACTAGAAGCTGGCTTATTATTTACATTTTCACTAGGTTGATTATTTACTGGTGCTTGAGTTTCTGTTTTTGTATTTTTTAATATAATTCTTGTCATAGCATCATATGTATCTTTAGATAGTAATTCTGTTGAAATTACTTTTCCATTTAACATTTTTGTAATATAAGTTTCTGTCTTTAAACCATTTGCTCCCTTTTGTTTTACTTTTTCTGTTCCTGCTGGTAATGTACTATCTTCTACATATTTAGTTGTAAATGGAATAGAAGCCACTGTTCTTGTACTAAAAGTAAATGTATACTCATTTTCTTCTTTTATTCCATATATTGATACTGTTGCTATACCATTTTGAGCACTTGCCATAATTCTTATTGGATATTTTCTAGTATTTTTAAATTTAAAATCTGTCATACCATATACAACTGTAGCATCCCTTCCTGCTGGAACATAAGAAGTCACAAATTGATGGTTTCTTCTTTCAACTATTTTTAAATTTGACATTAATACTGAATTATATAATGTTGAAGATATTTGACAAATACCTCCACCTATACCATCTACAACTTCACCATTTTCATATACTTTAGCATTTTTATATCCAGCTTGTGCTGTTCTAGCGCCTAATGCTTTATTATATGAAAATGTTTCATCTGCTAACACAACTTTTCCATTTATTTTTCTACATGCAATTATAAGATTTGATGTTCTATCTTTATCGCTTGCATCATATCTTGTTGTAAATGTCGCTAACTTATCTGGAAATGCTTCAGATCCAATGTCATTAAGCGTAACCTTAGGTTTTGTTATAGTTAAAGGAATGACATATTCTTCTTTTTCTTCTTCTAATATTTTTTTAGCGGCCTCTACATCAAAGTCAACGCCCTCAACTTCTGGATGTACTTCAAATGGATCTTTTGTATAATATGCATCTTTAGCTTCTTTATACACTTCTGAATGAATCTTTTCTATGTCTATTTCTTCTGGTTTTTTACTCTTAACAGAAATTTCAATATCATCATCATTAGAGTTTACATCACTTAATCTTTCTTTTACCTTATTTAGTAATTCATCTGTATCTACACAAATACCTTCTTTTCCTTTTGTTATAAGTAATTCATCATCTTCAACTGAATAAGTAGATTCTATAATTATTCCTGGTAAATTAACTCCTATATCTTCAAGTGATTGTTTTGCTACTTC
>USQA01000166.1 GCA_900556695.1 uncultured Clostridium sp. | reverse complement strand
TTTTAAACTAAGTGAATAATCACCTCTATGTGCATTAGATGAATAATTCTTATAATAATCACACATCTTATCAATTACACAATTTGGTTTAAATGTTGTCGCACCATTATCAAAATATACAATATCTTTTTCTGGCATAGGAAAGTCTTTTCTATAATTCATTTTTTCACCTCCAATACTTTTTAATAATTTTCTTTAAATCATCCTTTACATCATCAGTTATATTAAATTCATTTAATAAAAATCCATTAATTAAAAGTTCGTAACATTTATTTTCATCTAGTCCTCTCGAATTTAAATAGAATAATTCCTCTTCATCAAATTTACCAATATACGCACCATGTGATGCTTCTACATCATACTCATCAATAAATAAATTAGGTTCTATTTTTGATTTATTATCATTCATAGCAATAATTTTATTGTCTTGATGTAAAACACTTTTTTCTGAACCATTTGGTATATATCCATTGTTCTTTATATATATAGAATTATTATCTATTGTAAGTCCATGTATATTTGTATTACTTGTGCAGTTTTTATTATTATGATGGATACTAACATCATAATTATTTTCATTTAATGAAATAGATGAAATATTAATTAATACATTTGAATTTTTTCCATTAATGTTTACATTTATATTTCTATTTATATTTTTTGATGCATCAAATATATTAAATATAAGGTTACAGTTTTCATTAATATCAAAATTATAACTTACATCGTTATCTTCTTCATTGATTATAGTAAGCGTAATATCTACATTATCATTTACTCTTATATCTTTATTACCATTTTCTTTTAATATAAATTCTCCATTATCTTCAAAATCAATACTACTCTTTTCTATTAATATATTATTCATATATCAATTATTCACTTACGATACTTGCACTATTTTTGTAAGCATCATATCCTTTTTCTTCTATTTCAAGAGCAAGACTTGCATCTCCTGTTTTCTTGATATTTCCATTTACCATAACATGTACATAATCTGGTTTTATATATTGTAGTATTTTAGGATAATGAGTAATTATAAGTACTGATGTGTTTTCATGTTCTTTTAAATAACTATTTATATTTTCACAAACAATTTTTAAACTATCTACATCAAGTCCTGAATCAAGTTCATCAAGTATTATGAATTTAGGTTCTAATACTTTTAATTGAAGTATTTCATTTTTCTTTTTTTCTCCACCTGAAAATCCTACATTTAGGTTTCTTTCTATTAATTTTGGATTCATATTTAATTCTTCCATATATTTTTTTACGGTATTTTTAAATTCAAATATTCTTACAGGCTTGTCCTCTATTTTTCCTTTTGCAGTTTTTAAAAAGTTTAATGTAGATATTCCTGGTATTTCTTCTGGAGATTGAAATGACATAAATATTCCTTTTTTTGCTATTTTATCTGTTGATAATTCGTTTATATTTTCTCCATCAAATTCAATTGTTCCATTTGATTTTTTATATTCAGGGTTATTTAAAATAACATGTGCTGTTGTTGATTTTCCAGCCCCATTTGGTCCCATAATTACATGAACTTCACCCTTATTTATTTTTAAATTTAATCCCTTTAAAATCTCTTTATCTTCAGCATTTGCATATAAATCTTTTATTTCTAATAATGTGTTACTCATTTATATTTTCCTCTCTTTTTACTTTTAATTTTAATTTTTTTCTATTACAACATCTACATTTTTCTTGATTAATGTCGTAATCACAATCTAAACTATATACTCCTAAAATTTTATGTACATATTTTGTAAGCTTATTTAAAGTTACATCTCCCATAGTTGATTTTAATTTTTCTGCTTCTTGTTCTGCCTCTTCTTTTGGCACTTCTAATATTTCTGTTAAAAATACATTAACTATGTCATAAGCTTCTAAAACCTTTTTAGCAAGTTGTTCCCCTTTTGGCGTTAATTCTATTTCTCCATAAACTTCATAATTTACTAAACCATTTGATTTTAAATTTCTAATTGCTTTATTAACACTCGGTTTAGTACAATTCATTTTATTGGCAATTGTTGTTACTTTTATATCTTGCCCTTGTTTTTTTAACACATACATTGTTTTTAGATATTCTTCTAAAGAACTTGTAATCATATAAACTCTCCTTTTGTTAACTTTGGTTAACATTATACTACGGATAATATATGTTTGTCAAGGCTAACATTTATATAATTAGGACATATATACACAAATAAAACTAGTCAATAATTCTTAATCTACTTAAGAACCTTTGACTAGTTTTTATTAGTTTTTTATTTTATTCTGCATCTGTTGCATTTACTTTGATTCCAGAATTTAGAGAAACTACAGGACGAATACCTGTCCCCCAAGCGTCTCCGTCAAACTCGTTGTAGAACATACGCGAATCATAGCACACAGCAATTAAGTTGTACGTACCATATGAAGAAGGTGAAGCAATCCAATACATTTCACAAGTCTTTCTATACCCATCGTAAATTTCTGATTTATGTGGATAATATAATGTACTATTTTTATATCCGTCTCTCGTAAAATCATTATCTATAGCATTGCCTGTTGGATTTGTACTTGTTCCTATGTAATATCCTCTTTCATTTGTATTATTACAATATAACCTATCACTTGGATATCTTTTGTTCCAACTATCCATCCACATTTCTATTGTGCTTCCTCCTATTGCATATTCCGCCATATTTCCATTATCTTTATAACTTTCCCAATTACTTGCATTTAATAATGTTGATACACATTTT
>USQA01000165.1 GCA_900556695.1 uncultured Clostridium sp. | reverse complement strand
TATCAAATTTTAAGTCAATAATAATAGTTTTTTAATTTTATAGAAAGTTTTTAATTTAATTGCATATTTTTAATAATAAGATTAAATATTGGAGGTATTAACAATGAATAAAAAATATAAAGTAGCAATTGTAGGAGCTACCGGATTAGTTGGAAGAACCGTTTTAAAAGTACTAGAAGAAAAAAATATGTCTTATTTAAATTACACACTTTTTTCTTCTGAAAAGTCATCAGGATCTAAAATAAACTTTTTTAATATGAATTATATCGTATGTAAATTAGATGAACGTTCTTTTAATCAAAACTTTGATTTTGCAATTTTTTGTGCAGGTGGTTCTGTTTCTGAAAAATATATTCCAATTGCAGTTTCTAAAGGTTGCACTGTAATAGATAATAGTAGTGTTTTCAGAATGGTAGAAGATGTCCCTTTAGTTGTACCAGAAGTAAATTCTGAATGCATTTTTAATAATAAAGGTATAATAGCAAACCCTAATTGTTCTACTATACAAGCAGTTTTGCCTTTAAAACCACTTGATGATAAGTATAAAATAAAAAGAATTATTTATTCTACATATCAAGCAGTTTCAGGAGCCGGTCGTTTAGGTATTGAAGATTTAGAAAAAAAATCTAATAATGATAATCTTCAAAAATTCTCTTATTCTATTTACAATAATTGCATTCCACATATAGATGATTTTACTCAAGATGGTTATACAAAAGAAGAACATAAAATGATTAACGAAACTAGAAAAATCTTAAATAAGCCTCACTTACCTATAACTGCGACAGCTGTTAGAGTTCCTGTTGTCAATTGTCATGGAGAATCTATCAATGTTGAGTTTGAAGAGGACTTTGATATTTATGATATTAAAGTTATGCTTCAAAATTTTCCTGGAATTATAGTAGTTGACGATCCCGAAAAAAAATATTATCCACTTGCAAGTAAAGCAAATGGTAATAATGAAGTATTTGTTGGAAGAATAAGAAGAGATTTTAGTGTTAATTATGGAATTAATTTGTGGGTCGTTGCAGATAACTTAAGAAAAGGCGCTGCTACAAATGCAGTTCAAATTTTAGAAAAGCTAATACAAAATTAAAATATTTGTAAATAGTTAAATTTTTTTAACAAGGAGGATTTAATGAAACAAATTTTATTTAAAGGTTGCGGAACAGCAATTTCAACACCATTTGATGAAAATGGTGTAAATATTAATGAATTTAAAAAATTATTAAATTTTCAATTAACAAATCATGCAGATGCAATTATTGTATGTGGTACAACTGGTGAATCTTCTACTATGACTGAAGAAGAAAAAATTTTAACAATAAAATGTGCTATAGAAGTAACTAATAAGAAAATACCAATTATAGTTGGTAGTGGTTCTAATAGTACAAAACAAGCAATAAAAAATAGCAAACTCGCAGAACATCTAGGTGCAGATGCCCTACTTGTAGTAACTCCATATTATAACAAATGTACTCAGCAGGGTTTAATTGAACATTATAAAAACATTGCTCAAAATGTTTTCCTTCCTATTATTTTATATAATGTGCCTAGTAGAACAGGCGTAAATATTGAACCTGAAACTTGCTTTGAACTTTCCAAAATCCCCAATATCATTGCAATAAAAGAAGCAAGTGGTAATATATCACAAGTTGCTAAAATTGCTCATTTGTGTGGGAATAATCTAAATATATATTCGGGTAATGATGATCAAATTCTTCCTATATTGTCATTAGGCGGTATTGGCGTTATTTCTGTTCTTTCTAACATAAAACCACAACTTACCCATGATATAGTCTTCAATTTTTTAAATGGTAATATGGAAAAAGCAAGAAAATTGCAATTAAATAGTATTCCTTTAATAAACTTATTATTTTCAGAAGTAAATCCTATTCCTATAAAAGCCGCTTTAAATATATTAGGTTATGATTTTGGAGCTCCTAGACCCCCTCTTACTTCTATATCAGAAAAGAATTTAAGCTTGTTAAAAGACATTTTATTAAAAAGTAATACTTCTGAGATTTCCAGCAATCTCTAAAATTAAATTTATGTAATATATTGTCACTTTTGCAATTATTATGTTATAATTAATTTGCAATACATATAATTTAAAGAGGGATATTAATGAAACAAAATAGAAATACTTTAATAGAAAATGATGACGAATTTCAGAGTATAATAAAAGAATTAATAGAAAATGATACAGTTCAACAAATGAAAAAATTTAAGCAACATTATGAAACAACTTGTTTTGAGCATTGTTATACAGCAGCTTACTACTGTTATTTAGTAAAAAATTTAATCTAGATTATCACTCAGCAACTCGTGCTGCAATGCTTCATGACTTGTTTTTATATGATTGGAGAATAAAAAACGGAAGAAAAGGTTTTCATGCTTTTACACATGGAAAATTAGCTTGTAAAAATGCTTGTGAATTATTTGATTTGAACGAAAAAGAAAAAGATATTATTATAAAGCATATGTGGCCTGTCACTATTGCTTTTCCTAAGTCTGCTGAAGGTTTTATATTAACTTTTGTAGATAAATATTGTGCTATATCTGAGACTTTGGAAGTTTTTCAATCAAAATTATTTACCAAAAAAGCTTTTCGTTATGCTTATTTATTTTTAAGTTTAATTGTTATAAAAATATAATAAAAAATGACACATTTCATTATAAAGAAAAATGTGTCATTTTTTGTGGTGGCTTCAACTGGAATCGAACCAGTGACACGAGGATTTTCAGTCCTCTGCTCTACCAACTGAGCTA
>USQA01000164.1 GCA_900556695.1 uncultured Clostridium sp. | reverse complement strand
TTGTAAATTTCTTCAACATTTTCATTTTTATAAATTAGTTTATATAAATCATAAATATCATAAATTTTTCCCATATTTGTTAAAAATGAAATATTATTAATTGATTTTTGTGTTTCTTTATTTGTTTTTGTATTTCTAAAATAAATCATTTTTTGTTGTTTATTAAATAAAATTTTGTCATTTGGTGATTCGATTTCATTTGAATTAGAAATAAAAATATAATCCGTGTTTAATTTGTCATTGTTAATAATAGGTCTTCTGCCAAGTTCAATTCTGTAATCACATTTACTATCTGCTACATGTAAATACCAGCTATTTGCGAAATCATTTATTTCAACTTCAAAATTATATCCTAAAGTATCATTATAAACTATTAAAACAGGTTTTGTTATATCAAAAAAGTTTTCACCATATTGTTTTTTATAATTTTCTCTGTCTTCATCTGAAATATCCCAATATATAAATAGTGTAGTAGGTGTTTGTGCTAAAACTTTTATAACTGTTTGATTATATCTATATGGTAAATCATAATATTCTAAAACTTCTGGTTTTTTAACACTAGTTTTTTTAGTTGTAGCTTTTTTAGCAGTTTTAGATGCTGTTGCTTTTTTAACAGCACTAACTTTTTTGCTTGTTGTTGTCTTCTTTTTTGTAGTTGAAGTGCTTTTTGAAGAGCTAGCCTTCTTTGTAGTTGTTTTCTTTGCACCAGTTTTAGAAGTTGAGACTTTGGCTTTTTTTACAGTATCAGCTTTTTGGGTTGATGGAGTTTTTTTAGTGGTTTTAGATGCTGTTGTTTTTCTAGCTGTACTGGCTTTTTTGCTTGTTGCAACTTCTTTTTTATCGTTTTTTAATTCTTTTTGTTCTTTTGTATTTTTTGGCATTATTTGTCCTCCTATGTAATCTCTTTTAATCTTCATATATATTATACTAAAAATGAAACAAATTCAAGTAAAAAAACACAAAAATCTAAAAAATATTATATTAATTTATGATTAATTAACTAAATAAAAAATAAAATAAATAAATATCACAAAATCCCTTTTAAAAAAAACTAAAATGTTATACAATATGATAAAATTTAGTAATTTAGGAGAGGATTATGAATAAAAAATGGCAATTATACGAAATAAATGAAGAAGAAGTAGAAAAAATAGAAAACGAATATGAAATTAATAAACTATTAGCAACAATTTTAGTAAATAGAAACATAAAAGAGCCAAAAGACATTAGGTTATTTTTAAAACCAACAAGAGAAGATTTCCATGATCCATATTTAATAAAAGATATGGAAATTGCTGTACAAAGAATAATAAAAGCAATAAATAACAAAGAAAAGGTTACAATATATGGAGATTATGATGTTGATGGAATAACTAGTATAACAGTTTTAAAAAGCTTTTTGAGTGATATTGGATTAGAATGTGAATCATATATACCAGATCGTTTAGAAGAAGGATACGGATTAAATAAAAATGCAATTGATAGTATATTAAAAAAAGGTTGTGATTTAATGATAACTGTTGATTGCGGAATATCAGGAAATGAAGAAATTGATTATGCAAATAGTTTAGGAATAGAAACAATAGTAACAGATCACCATGAACCAGGAGATAAATTACCTAATGCAATTGCTGTTATTGATAATAAGAGAAAAGACAGTACATATCCTTTTAGAGAATTAGCAGGAGTTGGAGTTGTTTTTAAATTAATACAAGCATTAGGAATAAAACTAGGATTAAAAGAAGAAACTTATCTAAAATATTTAGATATAGTATGTCTTGGAACTATTTCAGATATTGTTCCATTAGTAGATG
Organism: uncultured Clostridium sp.; assembly: GCA_900556695.1. Lineage (GTDB taxonomy): Bacteria > Bacillota > Clostridia > TANB77 > CAG-508 > CAG-269. The sequence continues at coordinate 971 of USQA01000164.1, read as the reverse complement.
AAAATAGAGTTATAGCTAAATTGGGATTAATGCTAGTGCAACAAACAAGAAACATAGGATTAAGATCTATAATAAATTCATCTGGTTATAAAAAAGTTGATTCAACTACAATATCTTTTGGCGTAGCACCAAGAGTTAATGCGTGTGGTAGAATGGGAATGGCAGAAGAAGCATTAAATTTATTTTTATCAAAAAATATAAATGAAGTAAATGAACTAACAAAAAGATTAAATGAACATAATAGCTTAAGACAAAGTATTGAAAAACAAATTTTTGAAGAAGTATTAAAACAAATAGAAGAAAATGATTTAGATAAACATAAAGTAATTGTCCTAGGCGGGAAAAATTGGCATCATGGTGTTATTGGTATAGTATCTTCAAAAGTTACAGAAATGTATTTTAAACCAAGTATATTATTAAGTTTTGAAGAAGATGGAATGGGAAAAGGTTCTGGTAGAAGTATTCCAGGATTTGATTTACATGAAGCATTAACAAAATGTGGACAAACAATAGAAAAATTTGGCGGTCATAGTATGGCTATTGGTATAACTCTGAAAAAAGATAAATTTGAAGAATTTAAAAATAAATTTGAGCAAATAGCAATAGATGAACATATTGAAAGAATAGTTCCAATTATAAAAATTGATGCAAAAATTAATTTAGATGATATAAATAAAGAAATGGTAGAAAGTTTAAAACAACTAGAACCATTTGGGGAAGCAAACAAAATGCCAATATTTTTATTTAAAAACCTAAAAATAGATTCTATAAGAGCTTTATCAGAAGGAAAACATTTAAAATTAACATTAAAAGATAACAATAATATAATAAATGCAATAGGATTTAATATAGGAAAATTAGCTGATGAATATAGAATAGGTGACAAAATAGATGTTGTAGGAACATTAGAAATTAATACATTTAATGGTGTTGATAATTTACAAATAAATATAAAAGATATAATGAAATCT
>USQA01000163.1 GCA_900556695.1 uncultured Clostridium sp. | reverse complement strand
AAGTAACAAATTATGAATCAAAAAATGGACAAAATGATTGGAGAATATTCTATTCAGATGGAGAGCATATATTCTTAATAACAGGGGATTACGTAGATTTATCAGTAGCAAATAGATTAAATTCAAATACAGGAATGACAAAAATAGGAACAAAATATAGAGCAAATTGGAGCTCAGCACCATCAAGTTTACAAACAGTAGAAGACACAGTAAAAACAAGATTTATGGCAACAGGATATACATTAAATAGTAGTAAAGAAAATTCAAGATGTGTATCAACATTATTAAATGCAAGTAATTGGGAAAGTTACAAAGATAATGGGAATATGGCAGAATATGCAGTAGGAGGAAGCACAATAGAAATGTGGATGGCAAGCTGGAATGAATTGTGCGATAAGAAATATAACAAATCAAGTGATAAGTTATATTGTGATAGGACAAATGATAAAGGGTATTTTATAGGAGATAGTACATACCCAGGTGGTTACAAAATAGAAAACAGCAGAAGAGATGGATATAATAATATTTTATATTATCCACATCATGGCGATGTAGAGGATGGAGTTTATGTTTGTGATAGGTATTGGATTGCTGCTTCAAATGCTGCTAACAATATATATTTGATTAGTGTAAATTGTAATGGACTGATATATATATCGAATTTTTTTGGAAATATAAATTACGATGATAATAGTAATACTGGTTTGGCTTTACGCCCTGTGGTTTCTCTAAACTCTGAAATTACAGTAAATGCAACAGATGCAGAATAAAATAAAATAGAGTCAGTTGAAAGATTTATAAATCAACTTGACTCTATTTTTCTATTGATTTTTTTAACAATTTGAAGTATAATCTTATAAGTGATAAAAGAAGAAGGAGAATCATATGAAAGCAATAGAAATTAGAAATAAATATTTGGAATTTTTTAAAAAACACGGACATGCAGTAATTCCATCAGCATCATTAATACCAGAAAATGATCCATCTGTATTATTTAATACAGCAGGAATGCAACCACTAGTACCATACTTATTAGGAGAAAAACATCCATCAGGAACACGTTTAACAGATTATCAAAAATGTGTAAGAACAAACGATATAGATGAAGTAGGAGACAATAGACATTTAACATATTTTGAAATGTTAGGAAACTGGTCATTAGGAGATTACTTTAAAGAAGAATCAATTCAAATGAGTTTTGATTTCTTAACAAAAGAGTTAGAAATTCCAGTAGAAAAGTTATCAGTAACATGTTTTGCAGGAGACAAAGACTGTCCAAAAGATGAAATATCTGCAAACTGCTGGGAAAAAGCAGGCATTGCTAAAGATCATATTTATTTTTATGGCAAAGATGATAACTGGTGGATTGCAGGAGAAGAAGGACCATGTGGACCTGACACAGAAATGTTTTATGATACAGGAAAACCAGCATGTTCTGAAGATTGCCAACCATCATGTGATTGTGGTAAATATGTAGAAATTTGGAATAATGTATTTATGGAATATTTTAAAGATAAAAATGGTTATTCTAAATTAAAACAAAAAAATGTAGATACAGGCTTAGGCTTAGAAAGAATGGCAATGTTATTACAAGGAAAAGAAACACCTTTTGATACAGAACTATTTGCACCAGTAATGGAAAAAATAAAAGAATTACAAAAAGAAGATATAATTGAAAGTAGAAGAATTGTTGCAGAACATTTGCGTTCAAGTATGATGATTATATCTGATGGAGGAAGACCAAGTAATATAGACAGAGGTTATGTATTAAGAAGATTAATAAGAAGAATGATTAGACATTTAAATAAATTAGAGATTGATTTAAATGAGTTATCAACTTTAATAGATACAAATGTGGATAATTTAAAAGAAATGTATCCTGAATTAGAAAAAAATAGAGATATAATAAAAACAGTAATATTAGAAGAAAAAGATAAATTTGTAAAGACATTAGCACATGGTGAAAGAGAATTTCAAAAAGAAATAAAAAAATTGAGAGATAATAAAAAAATACCAGGGCAAGTAGTATTTAAACTATATGATACTTATGGATTTCCACCAGAAGTGACAAAAGAATTAGCTAAAGAAAACGGATATGAAATTGATTTAGAAGAATTTGAAGAATTATTTAAAAAACATCAAGAAAAATCAAGATTAGGTGCAGAGCAAAAATTTAAAGGTGGACTAGCAGATCAAAGTGAAAATACAATAGCATATCATACAGCTACACATTTATTAAATGCAGCTTTAAAAGTTGTACTTGGACCAGATACACATCAAAGAGGTTCAAATATAACTGCAGAAAGAATGAGATTTGATTTTAACTGTGATCATAAATTAACAGATGAGGAAAAACAAAAAACTGAAGAATTAGTAAATAAATGGATAAAAGAAGAATTACCTGTTACAGTAGAAACAATGAAAAAAGAAGATGCTGTAAAATCAGGAGCAGAGTGTATGTTTATAGAAAAATATCCAGATGAAGTTACTGTTTATTCAATAGGAGATGTATCAAAAGAACTATGTGGAGGACCTCATGTAAAAAATACAAGAGAGCTTGGAAGATTTAAAATAAAAAAAGAAGAATCTAGCTCATCAGGAGTAAGAAGAATAAAAGCAGTTTTAATTAAAGAATAAAAAATGTGAAGAATAGCAGTTTGGCATAGTATATTAATAGCTAAATTGCTTTCTTAAATTATATAAATAGTAAGGAGAAAATAAAAATGGAAGATTGTTTATTTTGTAAAATTATAAAAGGTGAAATACCATCAACAAAAGTATATGAAGATGAAGATATATTAGCATTTGAAGATATTAACCCAGCAGCACCAA
>USQA01000162.1 GCA_900556695.1 uncultured Clostridium sp. | reverse complement strand
ATTAGTTTATTATTAATTTAGAGTATATTTAAAGTATACATAGAGTATATAGTATAAAGTTTCATATTAATTGTGTTTAAAAGTTTAATTATTATTTTCTATAAGTGCTATAGCACATTTTATTCCATCTACAGCAGCAGACATTATACCACCAGCATATCCAGCACCTTCTCCACATGGATATACACCTAAAATATTAGAAATCAAATTCTCATTTCTAATTATTCTTATTGGAGAAGAGCTTCTTGTTTCTACGCCAGTAAGTATGCTATCTGGATTATTGAATCCACTTAATTTAGTATCAAAATATAATATTCCTTCTTTTAAAGTTTGAGAAACGAAAGAAGGCAATATTTCGTTTAAATTTGATAGTGTAACACCAGGTAAATAACTTGGCTTTATATTACCAATAGAAGAGGATTTTTTATTATTAATAAAATCAGATACTTTTTGTATAGGTGCAAAATAATTTGAACCACCTAATATAAATGCTTTTTCTTCTAAGTCTTTTTGAAAATACATACCTGCTAAAGGAGAAATATCTGAAAAATCATCTGGAGTTACATTTACTAATACAGCAGAATTAGCATTTAAGCCATTTCTAGCAAAATTACTCATTCCATTTGTAACAATTGTATTTTTTTCACTTGAAGAGGCAATTACATTTCCACCAGGACACATACAAAAAGTATAACATGATCTGCCAGATGGTGAATGATAAGCTAATTTATATTCAGCAGGAGGTAGATGTAATTTGGTTATTGTTCCGTATTGTGAAGCATTAATCATTTTTTGAGAATGTTCAACTCTTACACCAACAGAAAAGTTTTTCTTTTCTAATGAAAAGCCTTTTTCATATAATTTTTCAAAAGTATCTCTTGAACTATGACCAATAGCTAAAATAACGTAATCTGTTTTAAATTCAAGACTGGTATGTTCTTCAGAATTTAAAGTATCAACTTTTTCACATATAACAGAGCAAATTTTATTGTTTACAATGTTGAAGTCAGTTACTTTAGTATTAAAATAAAAAGTACCGCCGTTTTTTAAAATATAATTTCTCATATTTTTCAATATATTAATTAAATTATCTGTACCAATATGAGGCTTAGACAAATATAAAATTTGTTCAGGAGCTCCAAATTTAACAAAATCATTTAATACGCTTTTACAAAAAGGACTATTAATACCAGTTGTTAATTTACCATCAGAAAAAGTTCCAGCTCCACCTTCTCCAAATTGAACATTAGAAAAAGTGTTTAAATTTCCTGTAGATAAAAAATTATTTAAAGTTTTTTGTCTATTTTCAACACATTCACCTTGTTCTATAATAATAGGTTTAATATTATTTTTTATTAAAGTTAATGCAGCAAAAAGCCCGCTAGGACCTGCACCGACTATAACTGGTTTTGAAGAAAATGTGTTTTTTATTTTTATATTTGGCAGAGTAAATTCTTTTACTTTTTGTAATTTTTTATATTTACCTTCATTTTTTACAGTTATATCAATTGAATAATTATAATGAACATTGTCTTTTTTTCTTGCATCAATTGATTTTTTTGATATTTGCCAATTTATAATATCATTTTTATGTATTTTATTTTTTTCTAAAGCAATTTTTAAGACAGCTTCATCTGATATATCTTCAAATATTTTTATATTATTAATTCTAAGCACTTTTATCACCAAAAATATTATAGCATAATTTAGGTTTATATGCTATAATTGAAAGCAGATTAATAATTATAGGGAGTTTTATATGGAAGAAAAATGGAATTCAAGAACAGAGCTTTTAATAGGTAAAGAAGGAATAGAAAAACTACAAAATGCTAAAGTTGCAATTTATGGCGTTGGAGGAGTAGGCTCTTTTGTTGCAGAAGGTTTGGCTAGAAGTGGAATAGGAAATATGGTGTTAATAGACAATGATGTAGTTTCTATTAGCAATTTGAATAGACAAATACATGCAAATATCGAAACAATAGGTAAGAAAAAAGTAGAAGTTATGAAAGAAAGAATATTAAAAATCAATCCAAATGCAAAAATTAATACATATATGGCAGATGAAATAGAAAATGGAGAAGAAAGTATTATAGATAGTACATTTTCATATATTATAGATGCGGTTGATACTGTAAGTACAAAATTAAAATTGATAGAAAGAGCAAGTAAATTAAATGTCCCAATTATATCTGCAATGGGAGCAGGAAATAAGCTAGATCCTACTAGATTTGAAGTGACAGATATATATAAAACATCAGTATGTCCATTGGCAAAAGTTATGAGAAAAGAATTAAAAAATAGAGGAATAAAAAAGTTAAAGGTTGTGTATTCAAAAGAGCAACCTATTAAACATGAAGCAAATGAAATGTATGAAAAAAGAGTACCGGGAAGTATTGCATTTGTTCCTTCTGTTGTAGGATTAATTATAGCTAGTGAAGTAATAAAAGATATTTTAAAGTAAAAAATAAGTCGTTCTAATACAACCTTCATACGAATACAATTAAACAAAAGTATTCACGTATGGGGGTTTTTTTATGAAACAATTAGTATCAATAGAAGAACGTGCAATAAATCTAGCACATTATATTATAGATTCAAAAGATACAGTAAGAGGAGCAGCTAAGAAATTTGAAATTTCTAAATCAACAGTACACAAAGATGTTTCTGAAAGATTAAAAAAAATCAATCCAAGCTTAGCAAAAGAAGTACGTATTATTTTAGATGAAAACAAAGCAGAAAGACACATAAGAGGGGGAATGGCAACTAAACTTAAATATAGTCATTTAAAACAAAAAAATTAATAATAAAGAATTTAAAAAATAAAATTATTAAAA
>USQA01000161.1 GCA_900556695.1 uncultured Clostridium sp. | reverse complement strand
TATTTATACAGATGAAGACAAATTCGAAGAATTAGGTGGAAAAAGATATGACCCATATTTTAAATCAGACTTTGCACCAGATACACTAAGAGCAAATAACTTTATATGTCATTTTAGTGTATTCAAAAAAGAATTAATGGAAGAACTAGGAGGATTTAGAAGTGAATTTGATGGAGCACAAGATTATGACATAATATTAAGAATGAGTGAAAAAGCTAAAAAAATTATACACATTCCAAAGGTATTATACCACTGGAGAGTACATGCATTATCAACAGCTAAATCAGGCGGAACAGCAAAACCATATGCATATGAAGCTGGTATAAAGGCTGTACAAGCACATATAGACAGAATTGGTTTAAAAGGAGAAGTAGTTAGTGGGAATACTTTAGGAACTTATAAAGTTAACTATGAGATAAAAGGAAATCCAAAAGTTTCTATTGTAATTCCAAATAAAGATTATGCATCAACACTAAAAGTATGCTTAAAATCAATAAAAAAATTAACAACATATGAAAATTATGAAATAATAGTAGTAGAAAATAACAGTGAAGAACAAAAAACTTTTGATTATTATGATGAAATAAATGGAAAAGATAAAGTGAAAGTAGTAAAATATCCAGAAAAAGGATTTAATTATTCAAAAATAATAAATTATGGTGTTGTAAACTCAGAGGGAGAATATATAATTCAATTAAATAATGACACTGAACTAATCACTCCGAATTGGATAGAAGAAATGTTAGGATTTGCACAAAGAGAAGATGTAGGAGCAGTAGGAGCTGAACTATTTTATCCAGACAAATCAATACAACATGCAGGTATAATAATTGGAATAGGTGGAGTTGCAGGACATGTATTTAGAAATATCCCACATGGTATGCATGGATATTTCTCAAAAGATGCAATGATACAAAATATGAGCGCAGTTACAGCAGCATGTATGATGGCACCTAGAAAAATGTACGAAGTAGTTGGAAATATGGATGAAAAATTTGAAGTAGCATTTAATGATGTTGATTTTTGTTTAAAAATAAGAGAACAAGGAAAATTAATTGTATATAATCCATATGTACAATTTATACATTATGAATCAAAAAGTAGAGGATTTGAGGATACTATAGAAAAACAAAAAAGATTCCAAGGAGAAATAGAAAGATTTAAAAAAAGATGGAAAAAAATCTTAAAAGATGGTGATCCATATTATAATATAAATTTAAGATTAGATAATGACCAATGTGCAATAAAACCAGAAAAAGTAAAGTATAACGATTAGGAGAAAAAAAGTGAAAATAAAGAGATGTATGGAAAAGACAAATGAAATAATAGAAAAAATTGCTGACTTTATAATGAAATATAGATATCTAATTGAAGTAATAATACTTATTTTATTAGTAGCATTAAAAATAAACTTTTCATCAGTAGATATGTGGTGCCAATATATGAATGAACCACAAACTAAGTCAACAATCTTAGGAAAAGCAAGAGCAATCAGATCAGATGAATGGCTAACGCAAAGTGCAACAATGCTAGGACAATCAATGAATGAAGATGGATATGGAGTACATAATAAAAATATAGCACAAGGTACAAGCAACATGTTAATGGTTTCAGCGCCTGTAACAGATATTGTTGCAATCTCAAGACCTTTAACATGGGGATTCTTATTATTTGGAACAGAATATGGATTTTCATTTTATTGGGTATTAAAAATGATAGCATTACTAATGGTTTCAGTAGAATTAGTAAAAAAAGTTACTCATAATAATAACTTATTATCATTAATAGGCGGAATAGTTTTAGGACTTGCACCAGCTATGATGTGGTGGCTAAGTACAGCTGTTGTAGATGGCTATATTTATGGTGGAGCAGTAATAGTATTGTTTGGATATTATATGCAAAACCTAGATTGGAAACTATGGAAAAAAACATTAATAGCATTAGGGATAATAATATGTTTACCTGGATTTGCATTTATGCTATATCCAGCATTCCAAGTACCATTTGCATTTTTAATGGCAATATTCATGCTAAATGACTTAATAAAAAATTGGAAAAATTTAAAGAAACAAGATTTTATATTAATGGCAATAACAATAATTGCATCTTTAGGATTAATAGCTAGATTTATACTACTTTCATTAGATGATATAAAAGCAATGATGGGTACTGTATATCCGGGAGAAAGAGTTGAAAAAGGTGGAAACTTTACAATTGATAATTTTATAAGTTATTTTGCAAATATCTTTTTCCCATATACAAATAGAATTGCAAATACATGTGAACCAAGTACATATATATACTCATTTACAGGATTAATAATACTTATTGTATTATATTTAGGTGAAATAAAAGAAGAAAAAAGTAAAAAGGATTTTGGATTAATAATAGGTTTAATAGCTTTATATGCAATATACTTAATTTGGGAATTTGTTGGATTTAAAACTATATTAGCTAAAATAACTTTAATGTACTTTTCACCGGCACAAAGAACTCATGTCGTATTAGGAATAATTGGACGTGTTTGGAATATCTCTGTTTCTTTAGATATCTATGGCTATTTAGCAATGGCAGGAATTATTGTTATCGGAACTGTTTTAGCTTTTTCAATGTATCTTATAGGAGTCAATCTTATTGGACCTATGAGAGCTTCATTAATTGCTGCAGTTGAACCATTAAGTGCAACGATTTGCATGTGTTTATGGTTACATTCTCCTTTTACATTAATGGATGTATTAGGTTTTATTATGGTTATGTCAACAATCTTCATATTATCTTATAAAAAGAAAGCATCATAAAAATAGCATAAAGTATTTAACTTTATGCCATTTTTTATGATTTAAAATATTTT
>USQA01000160.1 GCA_900556695.1 uncultured Clostridium sp. | reverse complement strand
GAACTCATGTCGTATTAGGAATAATTGGAACCTTATTATCTATTATAATGATACAAAAAGTAGAAGGAAAAAATAAAATTTCCAAAGTACAAGGAATAGTAATATCAAGTATAGTAGTGGTATTATCATATGTGCTAATAAAACAATCATCATACAATGAATTCTTTACAACAATTAAATATGAAATTTTATTGCCAATAGTATTTTTAATTACATATTTCTTAATAAGAGGAAATGTAAAAGCATGGTCATACACAATGTGTGTTGTGGCAGTGATTTCAGGAGCAATAGTAAATCCAATAGTAAGAGGAATTGCACCAATAAATAAAACAGATATATCAAAAGAAATAAAACAAATTTATAATGAAGATAAAGAAGCATTATGGATTGGTGAAAATAATTTTAATGGTCAATATTTAATTGCAAATGGAGTAAATTGCTTAAATGGTGTAAATACATATCCAAACTTTAAATGGTTAGATGTGGTAGATCCAGAAAAAGAATATAATGAAGTTTACAATAGATTTGCACATATAGGAATAAAATTATCAGATACAACAAAATTTAAATTAATAGGACAAGACTCATATGTAGCATATTTAACATATGAAAATTTGAAAAACTTGAATGTGAAATATTATTTTTCTTACTCAAAAATGGAAGATAATATAGTACAAAAATTCAAATTAGAAAAAATATTTTCTAATGAAGAAAGGTGTCAATATATATATCAAATAAATTAAAAAGGGTGAAAAAATGAAAGTTTTAATAGTAGTACCAGCTTATAATGAAGCTTTAAATATTGAAAAAACAATAAAAGATATAAAAGAGAATACAGATTATGATTATGTAATTATAAATGATTGTTCAAAAGATAATACAAAAGAAGTGTGTGTGAAAAATAACTTTAATATGATATCATTACCAATAAACTATGGATTAACTAGTGGAATACAAATAGGAATGAAATATGCATATAAAAACGATTATGATATTGCAATACAATTTGATGGTGATGGACAACATGAAGCAAAATATTTAAAAGACTTAGTAAAGGAAATAGAAGAAAATAATTGTGATATTGCAATAGGTTCAAGGTTTGTAACTAAGAGAAAACCAGTAACTATGAGAATGTTAGGAAGCAGATTAATTTCAGGTGCAATAAAATTAACAACATTAAAAACAATAAAAGATCCAACATCTGGAATGAGAGCTTTTAATAAAGAAACAATAGCAGAATTTATAAGAAATTCTAGTTTATCACCTGAACCAGATACATTAGTATATATGATGAAAAAGAAGTACAAAATAAAAGAAGTACAAGTAGAAATGAAAGACAGAGAATTTGGAGAAAGTTACTTGAATCCAATAAAATCGATACAATATATGTTAAACATGTTTTTCTCAATAATATTTATTAGAGCAATAACAAGAAAAACAAAGAATTAGAAAGGGGAAATAAAAAATGACAATAACATTAAGAATTTTATTAATAATAGCATCTTTATTTTCATGTTTTTTATGTATAAAAAGAATAAAACAATCAAAGTTAAAAGTAGAAAATACCGTTGTCTGGATGATTGGTAGTATTATCTTAATATTAATGAGCATATTCTATGGTGGAGTTGAATGGATATCAAACAAGCTAGGGTTTATAGCACCTGTGAATTTTGTATTTTTAGTAGTAATGGTATTTTTATTAATACAAACTTTTATAAATAATATTAGGATTTCAACGTTAAATGAAAAAATAAAAGAATTAGACCATTATATAGCTTTAAAAGAATATGATGAAAAGAAAAAAGGTGAATAATATGGTAGACAAGCCAAAAATAAGTGTAATACTTCCAGCATATAATGCAGAAAAATATGTGTCAAAAACACTAGAAAGTTTATTAACCCAAACTTTAAAAGAAACTGAATTTATTTGTGTAAATGATGGTTCAAAAGATGGAACATTAAAAGTTCTAAAAGAATTTGAACAAAATGATGAAAGAATAAAAATTATTGATAAAAAAAATGAAGGTGTTTGGAAAGCAAGAATAGATGGAATAAGTGCAGCAACCGGCCAATATATAGCTTTTATAGATGCTGATGATTATGTGGAAAATGTTTTTTTAGAGGAATTATATAAAAGTATTACTAAAAATAATGCTGATATAGCAGTATGTGGTTTTAGGAGAATTGATGAAAAAACAGGAAAAGTTTTATCACAAGAAATGAAATATGAAGAAAATAAAATCATAGAAAAAGAAAAAAATTTTGAAGAAGTAATATCAATAAACACTGCTCTATGGAACAAGCTATACAAAACAGAAATACTAAAAAACTTAAATGACTTAAGTAATCCGCCACGTATATTAGAAGATATGATGTTTTTAAGCATGGTGTATCAAAAAACAAATAAAATATCATTTGTAGATAACTATTTATATAATTACATGGTAATAGAAGGTTCTGCAATGAATACCCTAAAAAAAGAAGAAATAGAAAAAATACAAAATGCAATGTTAGAAATAAAACAACAATATATAGAAGAAAATGCAAATACTGAAAGTATGGAGATTTTGGAATCAATGGCATTTTTACATTTTGGAATATCTTTAATGTTAAAAGCTTCAGGCGCAAATAATTGTGATTTTAGTGAAGAATACAAAAAAAATCTGGAATTTTTAAATGAAAATTTTCCAGAGTGGAAAAAAACAAAATATACAAAAATAATGTATTGTTTAAAAAATAAAAGTGCAAATTTTAAATTGGCTGTGGTAAGAAAAGTATACATATGTCACTTATTTAAAGTTTTTATATTAACATATAAATTTATAACAAAAACACTAAAAATTGATATAAAATGGTAAGGAGAAAACAATGGAAAAAAC
>USQA01000159.1 GCA_900556695.1 uncultured Clostridium sp. | reverse complement strand
TCTATCTATATAATTGTCATCGTAGACAAAGTCGTTTATTCCCCTGTTGTATGGTGGATCTATTATTATTAAGTCTATGCTGTTTTTGTGTGTTTTTTCTAGTAGATATAGGCTATGTAGATTATCTCCTTCTAATATGAAATTTGTTGACTTCTGTGGATTTAGTTTTATTTCTAAATCCTTATTTTCTTCAAATACTGGTATTTTATCTGAAAGCTCTTTGTCTATTTTTTCTTCGTGGTCTTCCCAGACTAATCCATATTTTTTTCTTTTTAGCTCTGTTTCTATATCATTTAGGGTTATTAGAAGTTCAGGGTTTTCTTGTAATTTTGATCTCATTATTTTTATGTTGTTTAGTATTTTTTCTCGTTTTTCTTTTGATAGATTTGTACTCATTTTTTTGCCTCCGATTGTTTTGTTTTTCGTTGTTATGGTATCACAGAATTTTAATTTTAACAAGTAGCTATAGAATTATTAATTTTCTATTTTATCTATAATTTTTTTGAGTTGAAATCTGTTAAAATTGCGCATATAAAAATAAAATGTAGTATAAAGTTATAATTACACTACATTTTATTTTTATACTGGTTTCACTAAAAAACTAGTAAACTCATATTTTTGATTTTTACTTTTATGAAATGTTATTTCTTTTTTTTCTTTACATATATCGTTATTCTTATTTATCATATATTCCATACATTCTAACCATCTTTTATTGTTATTTATTATATAAAATTTAGTAATCTTATTTTTTTCTAAAAAATACTTTCTTATTACATTATAAGTAAAAAATCCTGATCTATATTTAGGCATTATTCCAAATTCACTAATAAAATTGCAATCGTCTTTTTCAAAAATCAAGAAAAAACCTGCATATTTTCCATTCTTTTTTATTAGTATTTGCTCCATTTTTTTATTATAAATATAATTCTTTGTATTATCATTAGAAAATTTTCCATTTTCTTCTACATCATAATTATAATATCTACTAATTTCATATAAATAAAATTCATATATATTTTCAAATGTTTCATGGTTATTGTTATTCACTTTAATTAATTCTATATCCAAATTTCTCACCTCTATTATCTTTTTATAAGCCTATTATAACATAAACTTTCTAGAAGTAAATGTACCAAATAGAAAAAAGCAGTTTAAAGTATAAACTGCTTTCTCCATCAATTTTTTTCGTCTACTTAATCAAAATGTACTGTGAATAGTATATCTCTCATATAATTGCATTTCGCTTTCATTTATATTCATAAACTTCAAAGCCTCATTCACAATTGACTCTGCCGAATAACCGACTTCATCACTCACATTCCATTCTGACTTTGCATCCATTTCAGGGCCATTTTCAGCAAATGAATCAAGGTACGAATACTGAGCCGCAATGGCTTTCTCGATGATTTTGTTTTCCGAAACCTTTGCTCTGCTTGCCACTATGACCTCCGTTTTTGGGGCTGATTCGTCTTCAGAATTAACCATAACCTTTTCGACATAAATCTCGTACGACATAGTTGTCGCATCATAATTCTTGTCATTTTCAAAGTCCTCAATAATCTTGTTAAAATCATCAAGTTCAAGAACCTTTGGTTCCGGTTTAGTTTCCGATGTTTCCTTATTTTGATAGAGTTTCTCTCCATAGCTCACATTTTGAGATTCCTTTTGTGTAACCTGTTGCTTGCTACAGGCACACATTGACACCATTGCAATAGACAAAACAAGGATAGACGAAATTCTTTTTAATTTTTTCATTTGTAATACCTCCAAATTTTACAAGTGCTTTTAGCGTATAATATTATGTTAACATTTTTTTTGCTTTTTGTCAACTCCTATATTACTTTAATCAAAAAAATGAATCAAAATAAATTTGATTCATTTTTTATTTTATTCAGTAAATGCGCTATCTTCAAAGCTTGAAGCATTACTTGTTGCTGTTTCTGAATACTCACCTTTATATTTTTGAATTGCAGAAATTAATGAACCACCATCACTAGAAATTAATGAATCTAATATAGTGTTAACTTGATCTCCTAAATTATTTGCTGCTTCTTGAACTGCTGCAGATTGTCCTCCACCAAAGAATGCTGCTTCTGCAGTTATTTCAGATTCCATATTAGCAAATGCAGACAATATTTCAGTTCTTGCATTTTCAACATATCCTCTTACATTTTCTTCTATATTATCATATATATATCTGTCTCCGTTTCCATCTGTTGCTTTAATTGGTGATACATCTAAATCTAAAGTAACAGTTTCAACAGCTGGCATTGTTGGTGCTGTTCCTTGAGTTTGTTCTGCCCAATTTTGTCCTGCTCTTCCTACTTGATCACTAAAGTTTTGGAATACCTCTGTTATCCCTGATTCTTTTGCCTTTAATTCCTCTTTAAACCCTTCAAAATATTCTATTGCAGCTTCAGATACCCAATCTTCTGCAACTCTATCTATTATATTTGTTTTTATAGCTGTAACAATTACTTCTCCTGTTTGATTAGCGTATTTATTTATTCCTTCTCCTATTGCCTCAACTTGTTCTGTATTATAACCTAATGCATCTCCTTTTCCTGGACCGCTCATAATAAATCCTCCTTCTATAACTATTATTATGCAAAACAAATATCTTGTTTGCAATTTTAAAATAACATATCTCATTTTTAATGTCAATATATCTCGATAAATGTTATAATATTGTAATACTTTTGTAATTTGATTGTAATATTTTATATCATTATTAATTCTGTTCCATTTCTAATATCTGTATCAATTATTTTTTTTTCTAAATCATATATTTCCGAATTTGCTTTATTGTACAAGTTCATAATATATCCATCTTCTAAGCTCACTTTATTTAAAGAATTTATTCCTTTTGTTATTGAACTTATTATTGTATATACAGTTTTGTTGATTGGAATCCATATATCATATTTTTTT
>USQA01000158.1 GCA_900556695.1 uncultured Clostridium sp. | reverse complement strand
ATATACATGCAAATATCTAAATCTAATATTATATAGACAGAATAAAAATAATATTGTAGAATAATTAACATAGGGAATGATGATAAACAGATGTGGTTTTGCCACCAATTTTTACGATATTTCGTAGGAAGGGTGGTGATGTTTATGGTTAAGCAATTATATAAATAAAAAAAGCTCACATCTGTACTTGGCTAGGTAGATGTGAGTTTTCTCAATATATTTGACAAAACCACGTTTGTGGATTTGTCATTTCCTGTATTTATTATAATCTATTTATAAGTAAAAAGTCAAGAAATAAAAATTTATACAAAATATGTTAAATAGAAATATAGATCAGTGCTACAACTTACAATTTATAAAAAAGGAAGTGATAAATATGGATATGTATCAAAAAAGAAAAATGAGACAAGAAAAAATATGAAAAAGAATGAGGGACAAGATGTAGATAACAAAACAAATATTAACTGGTATATACCGACTTATGGAAAACTACTCATAATCCTTTGTAAATAAAGAATTTTTTCTTCCTTATGGAAAAATATTAGAAACAGATGTTGTTATAGCTAAAAATTATTTATCTAAAGAAAAACTAGAAAGTTTAGAACTAATAGTATCTGCCTTTTTAGATTTAGCAGAAAATAGAGCAAAAAGACACATTCCAATGACTATGGAAGATTGGTCTACAAGAATAGATAAGTTTTTATTGGCAGATGATTTAGATATATTAAAAGATGCTGGGAAAATATCACACGAAATAGCGTGTGATAAAGCATTGACAGAATTTGAAAAATATAGGATAAAACAAGATAAATTATATAAATCGGATTTTGATTTATTATTAGAAGAAACAGAATATTATGTAGGAGATGAAATAAATGAAAATTAATTTAAGCAATATTAAAGTGGCAATTTTTGATTTTGATGATACACTTGCAATTCATAAAGATAAAGATTATCAAAAACATCGTAATGAATCTGAAGAAAAGTTACAAAACTATTATTTGAATGCATATTTAGTTCCTGAAAAATTTTATGAAATAATCGAACCATGTAATATGTCACAATCTATACTTAAACTAATTAATATTTTAAGAAAAAATAATGTTAAAATATATTGTGTATCTGGAATGAAATTCTCATTTCATTTGAGAGCAAAAGAATATTTTATTCATAAATATTACGGAAATGATATAGAAGTTATTTCAACAAGAAATCAGCAATTAAAAATAGATGCAACAAAAATAATTAGCAAGGTTAATAATTGTAATTTAAATGAAGTATTATTTGTAGATGATATTGAAGAAAACATTATTAACTTTGATAAGATAGGAATAAATGCATTATTGCCTTGTGATGTTGATTCGTTGATAGAAAAGTAAATAAAGTAGGTGAAAAAAATGAATAATGAAAATATAAACAAAACAAATATTAACTGGTATCCAGGCCATATGGCTAAGACTAGAAAACAAATTATGCAAGACTTAAAATTAGTAGACATAGTAATAGAATTACTAGATGCAAGAATACCAATTTCAAGTCAAAACCCAGACATAGCACAAATAACAGCAGGAAAGAAAAAGATGCTAATTTTAAACAAATGTGACTTAGCAGATGAGAGACAAAACAAGTTATGGGTAGAATATTTTAATAAAAAAGGAATTGTTGCAGTATTAACAGATTCTAATTCAGGTAAAGGCATAGATGAAAGTATTAGACAAATAGAAAAAATAATGGAAGATAACATAAAAATACAAAATGAAAAAGGAAGAATAGGAAGAAAAATAAGAGCAATGATATTAGGAATACCAAATGTAGGAAAATCTTCTTATATAAATAGAATATCAAAAAGAACAACAGCAGGAGTAGGAAACAAACCAGGTGTAACAAAACAAAAACAATGGATTAGAATTAATGAAAAAGTAGAATTGCTAGATACACCAGGAGTTTTGTGGCCAAAATTTCAAGATGAAGAAATTGCACTGCATTTAGCTTTTACAGGAACAATAAAAGAGGATATTTTGCAAAGAACGGAAATTGCTTATTATTTAGTTAAATTTTTAATAGAAAATGATATAGAAAAATTGTGCCAAAGATATAAAATAGAAAAAGATTATATAGAACAAGTATTAAATCAAGATAGACCAGAAAATGAAAATATATATGAAGTAATGTTAGAAATCGGCAAAAAAAGAGGATGTATTATTTCTGGAGGAAATATAGATGAAGAAAAAACAGCAAGAATTATATTAGATGAATTTAAAAATGGAAAACTAGGAAAAATAACAATAGAAAAAGCACAGTTATAATAATTAATATAGAAAGGAAAGTTACAACATTGGAAGAATTTATAAAAATAGATAGAGATGAAACTGAAATTAATCTAATGTCACCATTAACATGGGCATACATAGGAGATTGCGTATACGAATTATATATTAGAACGAACCTTATAAATAAAACAAAGTTAAAACCTCATAAATTACATATAGAATGTATAAAATACGTAAAAGCACAAGCACAAGCTGAGATATTACAAAATATATATGATGATTTAAAAGAAGAAGAAAAAGAAATTGTAAGAAGAGGAAGAAATGCAGAAAATCATCATTTACCTAAAAACTGTAATGTACAAGAATATATGTATGCAACAGCATTTGAAGCTCTAATAGGATATTTATATTTAACAAAACAAAATAAAAGATTACAAGAAATACTAAATAAAGTTTCAGTTATAGTTGACTAAAATATAAAAAAATGATATAAATAAAAAGTACTAAGAAGGTACTTTTTATATTTATGGCCCGTTGGTCAAGCGGCTAAGACGCCACCCTCTCAAGGTGGAATCATGGGTTCGATTCCCGTACGGGTCACCAATTAATAAAATATATTTAAATAATGCTTGTATTAAAGGGGAGTAGCTAAAAATTACTAATCAACAGTCGC
>USQA01000157.1 GCA_900556695.1 uncultured Clostridium sp. | reverse complement strand
AGAGGTCCGTCCCCAGTGGCAATTTATGGCCAAAAAGGTCCGTCCCCGATGGCAATTTTATTGATTTGTATAACAAAATTCTCCAAATCCATATGATACTCTGTAATATTTTCCTATAAACACTGGTTCTATTTCGCCTTTTAATTCATAAGTTGGTGCTATCACTTCTTCTCCTTTGTCATTTATAGCTCCCCATTTTTCGCCTTGTTTAATTGCTGCAAATCCATATTCGTTAAATTCTGTTACTTTATCATATTTGTAATCTACAATTTTGTTTTCATTATTGTCTACAAATCCCCATTTTCCATTTTCTTCTTTTGCAAATAATTTGTTGTTTTGGTACACTTGTGTATTTTTTAGTTCATTTCCATTTTTATCAAAATATCTTGTTTCTTGATTATTATATACTTTTATATAATCTTTTTTTGATTCTACTCCTGCATTTTCCATTTCGCATATCTTGTTCATGTCTTTTGAATATATTTCTATTTTTTTATCTTTTAATGTTTGTATCATGTCTGTTCCTTGTATTTTTTGTATAGAATCATATTTTATTTCTACTTTTATATTTTGCTTATCATCTATAACTCCTAGTTTTGATTTTTCATCACTTACAATAAAATAATTTTCATTCAAATATTCTATATATGAATATTTTTCATCAATTATTTGTTGTCCATCTTTGTCTATTACACTATATTTTGTTTCATCTTTACTATTAATTTTTATTCTGTATTTTTCATTAGATGTATTTAATATTGCAATATTTTCATCTACATCTACTTTATTTCCTTTAGCATTATATATAGTAGTTGCTCCTTCTGAATTTTGTGCATATATATATATTCCTGTAATATCTATTTGTTTATATTCAATAGGAACTATCAAATTCCCATTAATATCAGCAATTCCATATTTTTTACTTTTTTCAACTACAAATAAATTGTTTGATTCATCAAATCTTATAGATTGATATTGATTTGAAATTAGTTCTTTTTCATTTTTTATTACACCATATTGTCCATTTTTTGCACATATTAAATATATATTATTATTGTCTTGTATATCTGTAACTCTTGATAATTCATTATATTCCATTTTTGTAATTAGTTCTCCGTTGTTGTTAATATATCCATATCTATATCCTTCTTCTTTTGTTGATACTATATATCCTGCATATTCATATTTATTTTCATCTGTATAATATTCATCTAATTTTACTTGTTCATAATTAATATCAACTAACTCTACTCCGTTTATATTAATTACTCCATATTTGTTATCTTTTTTTACAATTAATTCTCCCTCTTTGTAAGGTAAACTATCTATTTCTTCATATATTGCTTTTGTTACTTTTTTTCCTTCAAAATTAATTAATCCATATTTACCTTTTTCAGAATATTTTAATACACTTTTTTCATACATTAAGTCACTTGCTATATTTTTTAGTCTTATTGGTTCTACTTTTTCATATTCTGTTAAAATTTCTGTATTATCAGAATTTAATACTTTTATATTCTTATCTTTATAGCATACAAAAACTGCCTTTTCTGGATTAGGAATTGCAATCTCATCATATTGCGCTTCTATAATTGTATTTCCTTCTTTATCTATAATTCCATATAAATTGTTTTGTTTTAATAAAAAGTAATTGTACTGTTTTACTTCTGAAATTTCATATTTTCTATTTTGCTTTTTTACTAATTTATATGATACAAATGATATAATACATACTAAAATTAGAATTCCAATTATAATAATACTTTTTTTCTTCATTTAATTACCTTCCTTCTTCTTCATCTTCTTGTTCTATTTGATGTACATTATTTTTACATGCTTTGATTTTTAATATTCTCTTGTCTTCATATTCTTCTATTTTATATGTTACAGTTTCTGTTTCAATAATAGGATTTTCCTCATCTTCCGGAATTCTTCCTAACTGATCTTGCAAGAATCCTGATATTGTATCATAGTCTCCTTCTGGTATTTTTGCATTTAATAATTTATTCACATCATATATTGTCATATTTCCACTTAAAATATATGTGTTATCATCTATTTTTTCAAATTCTTTTTCTTCCTCATCATATTCATCATAAATGTCTCCAACCAATTCTTCTAGTATATCTTCCATTGTGACTAATCCTGCCGTTCCTCCATATTCATCTAGTATTATTGCAATTTGGATTTTATTTTTTTGTAATTCTCTAAATACTTCGTTTATTAATCTGTTTTGAGATACAAAGTATGGTTCTTTTATTATATTTTTTACTTCGTATCTTTTTGAATCTTTTTGTCCTAAGCTATATTCTTCTGTTAATTTACATGCACAATTTAAGAATGTTAAATTATGATAATCTCTCCATGTAATTATATCTTTTTCTCTAACTAAATAAAGTGGTCTTATAAGTTCTAGTCCTTCAAAATTTTCACTATGTAATTTTGGCATCATAGATTTAACTGTTGAACCATAAAACATATTCAAAAGAATTGTTTCTATTACATCATCAAAATGATGACCAAGTGCTATTTTGTTGCATCCTAATTCTTTTGCTTTTGTATAAAGTGCACCTCTTCTCATTCTAGCACATAAATAACATGGCCCTTGTCCAGTTCTTGATGCTCTTTCTGACGCTTCAAATATATCTGAATTAAATATTTCTATTGGTATATTTAATTTTTTAGCATTTTCTTCTATTAGTTTTCTATTTTCTTCTTTATATCCAGGATCCATACAAATAAATCTACATTCAAATTTAACATTACCATGATTCATAATTTCTTGAAAAAGTTTAGCCATTAAAAATGAATCTTTACCACCTGATATACATACAGCTATTTTATCATTTTCCTTTATAAGTTCATATTTATCAAGTGCTTTTACAAATGGTCTATATAACTCTTTTCTATATTTTTTTATTATATTTCTTTCTACTTCTTTATAA
>USQA01000156.1 GCA_900556695.1 uncultured Clostridium sp. | reverse complement strand
TTTTTATTTTCCATTTTTTCCTCCCAAAAAATATATAATAAATCCTCTAATACTATTTTAACATTTTTATTAATATTTTTCAAATATTAGAACAAATTTGAAAAAATCCCAAATTTCTTCAGCTAATTTGTTCGTACGTAAAAATTTATGAAATAAATTAAGTAAGGTTGCTAAAATTTTTTAACAACCTTACTTAATTTTATTTTTGTTATAATTACCCTCTTCTATAATTACCACATAAACACCCTGTTCTACCATTGGTATTTGAATTTGGAATCACATTAATTCGTGCACTAACTCTATTATTGTTTGAATTACAATTGCAACCATTATTACTTGAATTATTTAAAGCATTAACCGTAATTACACCATTATTACCATTGTTAGTATACTCTCCATTAATTGATAATATATCATTTATGTTTTCTATTTCTGATACTGTATTATTATTTCTTCTACAATTTCTATTGCAACCTTTTCTTTCATTTAAACTTTCTATTATTCTACATGCAAGACACACTATAAGTGCTGTAATAAAACTAATAATTGTATATACTATTGTTGCTACTAAAAAGTTTAAATTATTAATAATAAATGTAACTATTAAAAAGATAGCAAATACAATTGCTGATACTAAATAAGGGCATTTTAAAATTTTTTGTAATGCAATGGAAATTATTATTGTGGCTATAGGTAAAGCAAAAAATATAAGTAAATTATTCATAACTTTTTTCTCCTTTTCGTTTTTTATATTTTATGCTTTATCTATTTATTTGGTTAATATATTAATATTTAATACTTTTTATTCATATTCTACGTTAACTAAATATAATCCTTGTGGTGGTAGTGTTTTTCCTGCATTTTCTCTTCTTTTTGATTCCATAATATCATTTATTTCCTCTGCTTTTATTTTTCCTAACCCTACTTCTACTAATGTTCCTGCTATAATTCTAACCATATTATATAAAAATCCATTTCCTGTTAATTCAATCCAAATTTTATCATTAGACATTTGTTTTACTTCTGCTTTATATATTGTTCTTACACTACTTTTACTACTTGTTCCACTTGATTTAAATGCTTTAAAGTCATGTTCTCCTTCAAAGAATTTTATAGCCTTTTGCATTTCTTCAACATTTAATTTAATAGGAATATGAGTTTCTAAATTTCTATATATTGCAGTTCCATATTTAGAATTATTAATAACATATCTATATGTTTTCTTTTTACAAGTTAATCTGCTATGAAATCTTTCATCAACTTCTTCAGCCGATTTTATTAATATTGATTTTTTTAAGTTACTATTAATAGCAATTGCAAATTTTTCTATTGGAATATTTGAATTTGTTTTAAAATTTGCAACTTGCCCAAGTGCATGAACTCCTCTATCTGTTCTCCCAGATGCCATTAAATCCACTTGTTCTCCTGTTATACGTTCTATAGCCTTTTCTATAGTTCCTTGAATATTTAATTTATCTGGTTGTTTTTGCCAACCGATTGAATTCTTTTCCATCATATTCTATTACTAATTTTATATTCCTCATAATTTCACCTTTTATATTTAACAAAAGCCGCTTTTATATGCGACTTTCTTTTTACTTACTCTATTATTCTTTTTCTTCTTTATTTTCTTCATCTTGTTTCTCTTTTTGTTCTTTCTCTTTTTCTTTTTGCATTTTTTCTCTAATTTGTTTTATTGCATTTTTTCTTTCTTTCTTTTCTTGGGTAAATCTCTTTGTTACAACATTACTAATTAAAATCTTTTTCAAAACATCTTCTCTTAAGTCTGCAATTAATGTTCCATCTTTTGCTATAGATATTTTTCCTGTTTCTTCTGATACAACAACTACTATACTATCAGATTCTTTTGAAATTCCAATTGCTGCTCTATGTCTTGTTCCTAATTCTTTTGCTATATCTTTATCATCAGCTAATGGAAGCACACATGCTGCTGCTTCTATTTTATTACCTGATATAACTACTGCTCCATCATGTAAAGGAGTTTTAGGTTCAAATATATTAACTAGCAATTGTGGTGAAACTTCTGCATTCATAGGTATTCCTGTTGCTATAATATCTTGAATTTTTATATCTCTTTCTATAACAATTAAAGCTCCTGTTTTTGATTTTGATAATTCTGTTGCTGCAATTACAATTTTATATATATCTTCTTTTGTTTTTGTTGATAAATCTTTATCTATTCCAAAAAATTTTGTGAATTTATTAGTACCTAATTGCTCTAGACCTCTTCTAAGCTCTGGTTGAAATATAACAATTATCGCAATAACTCCTAAATTCATAATTCCAGTTAATATCCAATTTAATATTTTCAAATTGAATAATCCGACTTATCCATGTAGCAATAACTAAAAGAGCAATTCCTTTTATTAATTGCCATGCTCTAGAACCTCTTACAATTTTAAAAAAGCAATATACTAGAAAAATAACTATTGCTAAATCTATTATTAGAGTTATTAATTCAAATGGATTTCCTTGTAAAGATTTTATATATGTTAAAATATTATCTCTATAAAAATTTTCCCAATTCATTCCTAAATTTATTACCATATTTTACTCCTTTTATCCTAACAATGAATATATTAATGTTCCTCCTGTAGCTAAAACCATTAATAATGCTAGAAATCCAGCCATTATTTTTACGAATATTTGTCCTTTATCATAATGATGTTTGTTTTTTACGTTTTTTTCTTCTTTATCTTTTCTCATATTCCTTCATCCTTTCAGTAAAATATTTATCAATTAATATTATATCATATAAAATATTTTTTTCAATTAATTTGTCGAGTTTTCCAAAACTTGTTAAGATTTTTTAAATATCTTTTTGTGTTATTATTTCTATAATAGTCTTTAATGGTTTAACTTCATTTTCTGAAATTTTTATAATATTTTTCAAGTCCTCTTCTACTATTTTTGCTTTTTCAATATCGTTACTATGAATATATCCTAAAATCTCGTT
>USQA01000155.1 GCA_900556695.1 uncultured Clostridium sp. | reverse complement strand
TCTTCTAACTTCATTTTCACTTCTTTTTTTGTATATAATGTATTTTAATATTTTAGTTTTTGCTTTATCAAATTCTTCTATTGTGTACATTAATTTTTCCTTTCATTATAATTATTCACATTTTACTATATTTTTTCTTAAATATCAAATATAAATTCAAATTTTTATCTCATTGGACATTGCAATATTAAATGCACGCTTTTTTATAAAATAATTAAAAATATTTTTTGTTACTCTCTAAGCTACTTTTATTTGTTATTTATAAAAAATACAGATAAGTCAAAAACTTATCTGTATTTTTATATTTATATGATTATTATTTTAGTCTTCATCATCAACTTTAGGTAATTCTTCTCCTAGGCTTTGTTCAAATGCTTTTGCAAAATTATCTCTTACTTTATTTTCTACTTCATCTAGTATATCTGGATTCTCTCTTAAATATTTTTTAACGTTTTCTCTTCCTTGTCCAATTTTTTCTCCATTATAACTAAACCATGATCCCGCTTTTTCTATTATGTCTAAATTAACAGCCATATCTAGAACATTACCTTCTTTTGAAATTCCTTCTCCATACATAATATCAAATTCTGCTTCTCTAAATGGTGGTGCTACTTTATTTTTTATTACTTTAACACGTGCTCTGCTTCCTTTTATTTCTCCATCTTGTTTGATATTTTCTATTTTTCTTATATCCATTCTAACAGATGCATAAAATTTAAGCGCTCTACCTCCTGTTGTTGTTTCAGGATTTCCAAACATTATTCCTATTTTTTCTCTTAATTGGTTTATAAATATTAAAACTGTTTTTGTTTTGTTTAATGCACCAGCAAGTTTTCTTAATGCTTGTGACATTAATCTTGCTTGTAATCCCATATGAGAATCACCCATATCTCCATCTATTTCAGCTTTTGGAACTAATGCTGCAACAGAGTCAACAACAATTACATCTAATGCTCCACTTCTTACTAAACTTTCTGTTATTTCTAATGCTTGTTCTCCTGTGTCTGGTTGAGAAACAATTAGATTGTCTATATCTACTCCTAATTTTTTAGCATAAACTGGATCTAATGCGTGTTCTGCATCTATAAATGCTGCTTCTCCACCCATTTTTTGTGCTTCTGCTACAACATGTAATGCTAATGTTGTTTTACCAGAAGATTCTGGTCCATATACTTCTATAATTCTTCCTCTTGGAACTCCTCCTATTCCTAATGCAATGTCTAAACTTAGAGAACCTGTTGGTATAGCTTCTATTTCCATAGCTTTAAATTCTCCTAATTTCATTACAGATCCTTTTCCAAATTGTTTTTCTATTTGACTCATTGCCATTTCTAATGCTTTTTTCTTTTCTGTATTTTCTCCCATAATTTCCTCCTTAATTTTCTTGAACTTTTGTTTGATAAAATTATTATATACCAAATTTTTGTTTTGTCAAGTATTTTTTTATTTTTATTTTAAATGTTGTTATATTTATTATTTATACCAGCCTTCTATTCCATAAAATAAATTATACCAATTAGGAGATATATCGCCTACTAGCCCTGAATTATAAGCAACTACATACTTGTTTGAATATAAACTTATATATGGAATATCTGATTTGTAGATTTCTACTAATCTTTGATATTTTTCTTTTATTACATTTTCATCTGTTGTATTTTTTACTTCATTTATAATATTGTTAACTTCTTCATTTGAATAATTAGATAAATTATTCCCTCCAAAAAATGTTTCTAAATCTGGACTTAATGAAAGATTTATACCACATAATGCAATGTCATAATTTCTAGCAGCTATACTAGCATTATATTGTTGATCAGATGCTTGTACAATATTAATTCTTATACCTTGATTTTCTAATTGTGTTCTAATATTGTCTGCTACTGCAACTTTTGCTGAATCACTTGCTTTTACCAAAAGATTTAAAGCAATTTTTTGAACTTTTCCATTTTCTACTTTTTGCCAATTTGGATTTTTGTAACTCCAACCATTTTCTATAAGAATTTGTTTTGCTTGATCTGTATTGTATCCTAGGCTTGCATCTTGATCTTGGCAAAGCCAATTTCCATAATCTAATGGAAAACTACTTGTATAATATTTGTTTCCAAATATACTAGATACAATATTATTTTTATCTATAGAATATGATATTGCTTTTCTTACTTCTTGTTTAGACAAAAAATAATTTCCTGTATTTAATGCTAAAAATGTATGTTCTCTTCCTTTTAATTCTTTAGAACTATATCCTATTGTTCCAATATATTCTTGAAGATTATCATTTGTTGTTGCAAGCATATCTATATTACCAATTTTAAAACTATTATATAATTCTCCTACTGATGAATATAAATTAACAGTTACTTTTTCTATTGATAAATCTGTAGTATTTTTATCCCACCATAAATTATTTTTTTCTAAATCAATATATGATGATTGAACATCTGAAATTTTATATTTTCCTGTTCCTACTGGTGCTTTATTTTTTTCTGTATTCGCAAAGTCTTCTCCTTCATAATATTCTTTTGATAATATTGGAAATGTTAAATAGTATTCAAAAAAAGGAACTTCTTTATTTAAGTTTATTTTTACTGTGTAATCATCTACAATGTCAATTCCTATTACATTTTGTACATTATATGAATAAATTGATTGTATTTCCTTTAATTTATCTATTGTAAATCTTACATCTTCTGCATTAAATTTTTGTCCATCTGACCATTTTGCATTTTCTCTTAATTTAATTAGATAAGAATTATCACTTTGCTTAGCCCACTCCTTTGCTAAACAAGGCTCTGCTTTATAATCTGATGTTAAATTAACTAAGGGCTCATAAATTAATTTAGTTATATTTTGTACATTTTTATTATTACTTAAAATTGGATTCATTGTGTCCATTTGAGCTATTCCTAGTTTTATTTCTCTTATTTTTTCTTCTTCAGTACTGCTTGTTTGTTGTTGTTGATTTTCACCTTCATCTTTT
>USQA01000154.1 GCA_900556695.1 uncultured Clostridium sp. | reverse complement strand
ATATCTGGTTAGTAAACTATAAAAAATAGTTAGCGAGACTTTTAAAAAGAATTACAAAAGTAGTTTCTTTTTAAGAGTCTTTTTATATTATAGTAAAGTTATATAAACTTTTATAATATAAATACATTGTATAGAAATTTCTTAAAATATTATATAAATTAAATATATTTGTTAAAAATAATAAAAAGGAGTTGTGATTAATTGGAAAATACAAAATGGTTTAATAAAAATGTAGAAGATGTAGAAAAAGAATTAAAAACGAATCTTGAGAAAGGTTTAAATGACGAAGAAGTAAAAGCAAGACAAGAAAAATATGGACTAAATGAGTTAAAAACTAAAAAGAAAAAATCATTAATTCAAAAATTTTTAGAACAATTTAAAGACTTTTCAATAATAGTTTTAATTATTGCAGCAATAGTATCAGGAGCTGTAGGAATTGCAGAAGGAGATGGAATTACAGATACTATAATTATATTAATAGTTGTTATAGTAAATGCAATTATTGGAGTAACTCAAGAAGCAAAAGCTGAAAAATCTTTAGAAGCATTACAAAAATTAACAGATCACGCTTCAAAAGTAATAAGAAATGGAAATGTTCAAGTAATACCAGCAAAAGAATTAGTTCCTGGAGATATTGTACTTTTAGATACAGGAGACTATATTCCAGCTGATTTAAGAATAATAGAAGCTATTAATTTGAAATCACAAGAGTCATCTTTAACAGGAGAATCTGTACCTGTAGAAAAAAATACAAAAGTAATTGAAGATGAAGAAACAGGAATTGGAGACAGGTTAAATATGTTATTTTCTTCTAGTTTAATTACTTATGGTAGAGGAAAAGGAATTGTTGTAGAAACAGGAATGACAACAGAAGTTGGAAAAATTGCAGGAATGTTAGATTCAACAGAAGAACAAGTTACACCACTTCAAGAAAAATTAAATAAATTAGGAAAGACATTAGGAATTGTAGCATTAGTAATATGCGTATTTATTTTTGTTATAGGATTAATACAAGGCAAAGAGCCAATTCATATGTTTATGACAGCTGTTTCTTTGGCTGTTGCTGCAATACCAGAAGGGCTAGTTGCAGTGTCTACTATTGTTTTAGCAATTGGCGTACAAAAAATGGTAAAGAAAAATGCAATTGTAAAAAGATTGCCAGCAGTAGAAACATTAGGTAGTGCAACAGTTATCTGTTCAGATAAAACTGGAACTTTAACACAAAACAAAATGACAGTAGAAAAAATATTTATAAATAAAAATACATTTAATTTATCAGATATAAAAGATATTAATGAAGATATTAATAAATTAGTATATTCTAACATGCTTTGTAATGACACTAAGATAGGAAATGAAGGAGAACTAACAGGAGATCCAACAGAAACAGCTTTAGTTGATATGGCTTTTAAATTAGACTTTGATCCATCAATATATGATAGAATGCCACGTGTAGAAGAAATTCCATTTGATTCAGATAGAAAACTAATGACAACAGTAAATGAAATAAACGGAAAATATATAGTATATACAAAAGGTGGTGTAGATGAATTATTAAAAAGATGTAATTCATATTTAGAAAATGGAGAAGTAAAAGAAGATATAGAAGAATATGCCAAAACAATAAGACAACATAATGAAAATATGGCTAAAGAAGCATTAAGAGTTTTATCATGTGCATATAAAGAAATTGACCATAAACCATCTAAAGAAGAAATGAAAGAAATAGAAAACAATTTGACATTTATAGGTATGGTTGGAATGATAGATCCACCAAGAGAAGAGGCGAAAAAAGCGGTTAAAAAATGTAAAACTGCGGGAATAAAAACAGTAATGATAACAGGAGATCATAAAATAACAGCAACAGCTATTGCAAAGAAATTAGGAATATTAGAAAAAGAAGAAGAAGCAATTACTGGTTTAGATCTTGAAAAAATGACAGATGAAGAATTAGCAAAAAATGTAAGAAAGTATTCAGTATATGCAAGGGTATCTCCAGAACACAAAGTTAGAATAGTAAAAGCATGGCAAAAAAACGGAGAAATTGTTGCAATGACAGGAGACGGAGTAAACGACAGTCCGGCATTAAAAACTGCTAATATAGGTTGTGCTATGGGAATAGTTGGAACAGATGTAGCAAAAGAAGCGGCAGATGTAATTTTAACAGATGATAATTTTGCAACAATAGTTTCAGCAGTAGAAGAAGGTAGAAGAATATATGACAACATACTAAAAGTAATTCAATTTTTACTATCAAGTAATGTAGGCGAAATTGTAGTATTATTTTTAGCAACATTATTTACACCTTTATTTGCAAAATGGTTTGGAATAACTAATATTACTAAGTTAGAAATATTATTACCAGTACACATTTTGTGGATTAACCTAGTAACAGATTCACTTCCAGCACTAGCTTTAGCATTTGATCCAGCAAATAGTGATATAATGCAAAGAAAACCAGAAAAACCAGGAAAAGGAATATTTACAAAAGGAATGTCATGGAGAGTAATATACCAAGGTGCAATGATAGGATTACTAACTCTTATAGCATTTATGATAGGATTAGGAACAACAACTGAACCTATAAATGGATTAACATTAGATGAATCAAAAATAGAAGTAGGGCAAACAATGGCATTTGTAACACTTGCTTTATCTGAGTTGGTTCATGTGTTTAATGTTAGAGATAACAAAAAATCAATATTTAAAACAAAAGTATTTAACAATAGCAAATTAATATGGGCAATATTAGCTTCAGCAGCTTTAATGATTGTAATACTAGCAATACCAATGTTAAGAACAATATTTAGTATACCAATATTACCAAAAGCTAATATTATAGAATTAATAATATTAATATTTGCACCAATTATAATTGTGGAGATATTTAAATTATTAAAAATAAATACAATAAAAGAAGATTAAAAATAAAAGATATATATTTAAAAGTAAGTTCAATTTAAATACAACAAGAACAAAACTT
>USQA01000153.1 GCA_900556695.1 uncultured Clostridium sp. | reverse complement strand
AATTTATTAAAATATATGAATAAAATATGTAAAAATTGTACATCAAAAGAAGATGCTATTTCTTTAGTTGAAAAAAACAAAGATATTTTTAAACAAATTGCTTTAGATACTATAAGTAATGAAGGCTTTTCTTATGATGTTAATATTAATATTGGTAATTTCGAATTTCCAACAAAAAATTATGGTGATATTTCCTTACCTGCTGGATTATATGATGCTTTACGTGTAGAAATAGGTGAAGCAAAAGGTCAAAATTGGTGGTGTGTAATGTTTCCTCCTTTATGCTTTGTTGATATCTCTTCTGGAGTTGTTCCAGAAGAATCAAAAGAAGTATTACAAGATAATTTAACAGAAGAAGAATTTGCATTAATTTCTGATAAATCTTCTGATGAGATACAATTTAAATTTAAGCTATTAGAATTTTTTAATAATAATGATTTAATAACTGCTAAAAAGTAATTAAATATTATTTAACTATTATAACTACATTAATTTAATAAAATTAATGTAACAAAAATAACAAAGATATATATTTAAAAGATTTCATTCGCCCTGATTATTTATTCATTTTTATATTTATAGTGTGTATCTATGATTTGAATATTTGCAAATCTCAAACACCTTGGAGAACGAAATCTTTTAAATATATATCTTTGTTATTCTTATTTTTTATCTAATTCTTTATATAATTATAGAAACAAAACTTTAAACTCAAAAACAGTTGCAATACTTGAAAACTTATGTTATATTTTATTTGTAATAGAGTGTATTAAATAACACTCTATTTTAAAATTGTATAATAAAAAAGAATATATATTGGGGGTAATTTTATTGGAAAAATTAGTAGTTACAGGTCCTACTTCATTAAAAGGTGAAGTTTCGATAGGTGGAGCAAAAAACGCAGCAGTTGCAATATTACCAGCTACTCTTTTAATAGATGGTGTTTGTACAATAGAAAATTTACCAAATATAAGTGATATAAAAATCTCTTGTGAAATACTAGAACAACTAGGTGCAAAAATAACTTGGAAAGATAAACATACAATTACTATTGATACAAGAAATATTAACACAACAAAAGCACCTTTAGATTTAACAAGTAAATTTAGAGCTTCTTATTATATTATTGGTGCTATGCTTGGTAGAATGGGAGAAATTGAAGTTGGAATGCCAGGCGGATGTAAACTAGGAGCAAGGCCTATTGACCAACATATAAAAGGCTTTGAATTATTAGGTGCAGATGTAACAGTAGAAAAAGGAACTATTTACGCAAAAGCTAATTCTTTAACTGGAACTTCTGTTTATATGGATATTGTATCTGTAGGAGCAACTATAAATGTAATGTTATCAGCAGTACTAGCAAAAGGTACTACTGTTATTGATAATGCTGCAAAAGAACCTCATATTGTTGATGTTGCAAATTTCTTAAATACTATGGGTGCAGATATTCGTGGGGCTGGTACTGATGTTATAAAAATTAATGGTGTTGAAAAATTGCAAGGAAATGCTACATATTCTGTAGTTCCAGACCAAATAGAGGCAGGTACATTTATGCTTGCAGCAGTTGCAACACAAGGTGATATAACTTTAAAAAATTGTATAACTAAACACTTAGAATCAATAACAGCTAAAATAGTCGAAGTTGGTGGAAATGTTGAAGACTACGGTGATAGTATAAGAATATGGTGTGATAAAAGACCTAATAAAGCAAATATTAAAACTTTACCTTATCCAGGTTTTCCTACCGATTTACAACCTCAAATGGGCGTTGTTTTATCTTTAGCTAATGGAACTAGTGTTATTAATGAAAGTATATGGGATTCAAGATTTCAATATACTGCAGAATTAAATAAAATGGGTGCTAAAATAACAGCTCAAGGAAAAACAGCCTTTTTCGAAGGTGTAGAAAAATTATATGGAGCACCTGTATATTCTACAGATTTAAGAGCTGGTGCAGCTTTAGTTATTGCTGGTACCGTATCAAATGGAGTTACCGAAATATACAATCTAGAACATATTGATAGAGGATATGAAAATATAGAAGAAAAATTCAGAAAAATCGGTGCTAACATAAAAAGAGTAAAAGAATAATACACAAGAAAGAAGAAAAACATATGTTGAACTTTTGTAGTTTATATAGTGGAAGTAGTGGAAATAGTTTACTTGTAGAAACAGAAAATACTAAATTACTAGTTGATGCAGGTGTAAGTAGTAAAAAAATTGAAAATGCTTTAAATGATATTAATATAGATCCATCTTCAATTGATGCAATCTTAATTACACATGAACACTCAGATCATGTCCAAGGTTTGGGTACTTTTTCTAAAAAATTTGATTTACCTGTTTTTGTTAATCAAAAAACTCTTGACGCAATGCCTAAACAAAGAGACAAAATTGCTGATAAAAATATTAATAAATTTAATATAAGAGATACTTTTGATATTGGAGACCTAAAAATACATCCTTTTTCAATCCCTCATGATGCTGCAAATCCTTGCGGATTTAATATTTTTAAAGATAATAAAAAATTAAGCATAGCTACTGATATTGGAAATATGACACTTGATGTATTAAAATGTTTAGAAGAAAGTGAATTTATATTATTAGAATCAAACTATGATTTAGAAGTTCTAAAACATTCACCTTATCCATATAATTTAAAACGTAGAATCGCAGGTCCACATGGTCATTTATCTAATGAACTTGCTGGAAAAACAATATCTCATTTACTAAAATCAGGATTAAAAAATGCAATGCTAGGACATTTAAGCAAGGAAAGTAACTTTCCAGAACTTGCTTATCAAACAGTAGTAGATGAATTAATTTATAACAATTACGATGAAAATTCTATATCTCTTAGTGTAGCTTCTAGAGATGAACATAGTAAAATAATACAAATATAATATTTAATATTATCTCCCAATTTAATTATATTTAAATTGGGATTTTAATATAATTAATTTAATAAATTAATATATATAGGA
>USQA01000152.1 GCA_900556695.1 uncultured Clostridium sp. | reverse complement strand
ATTTAAATATCTTTCTCAAGTTCAAACTCCTCAAGGTGTGTTAGCTATTATTGAAAAAAACAATATTGATATAGAGATTGATTATAAACAAGATATTATTGTTGCATTAGATGATATACAAGATCCAGGAAATTTAGGTACAATTTTAAGAACTGTAGATAGTATAGGATTAACACAAATATTGGTATCAAAAGGAACTGCAGACTGTTATAATCCTAAGGTTGTTAGGTCAACAATGGGAGCAATTTTTAGAATTAAAATTATTGAATGTGAAGATTTGACTAAAACACTAAAAGAAATAAGAAAACATAAATTTAAACTTGTTGTAACATCTTTGCAAACTGATAAAAGCTTGTATGACATAAATTTTGATAAAAAAGTAATAGTTATTGGTAACGAAGCAAATGGTGTTTCTAAAGATATACAAGATTTATCTGATGAAAAAATAAAAATACCAATGATTGGGAAAACTGAAAGTTTAAATGCTTCAGTTGCAACTGGAGTAGTATTGTATGAATATGTAAGACAAAAATTAAGTAAATAAAGATAAAAATAAATTGTAATATAAGAAATAAGAAAAGAGAGGATAGAAATGAAAGTAAATGTTGTAATGGTAGAACCAGAAATTCCACAAAATACAGGTAATATTGCAAGAACTTGTGCTGCATTAGGAGCAAAGCTACATTTAGTACATCCATTAGGATTTAATATTTCAGAAAAAGCAGTAAAAAGAGCTGGATTAGATTATTGGGATAAAGTTGAAATAGAAGAGCATGAATCTTTTGAAAAATTTTTAGAGAAGTATAAACCAGAAGAAAATGATATGTTTTTTGTAACGACAAAAGGAAAACACGTATATTCAGAGCCAGAATATAAAAAGATGGATGAAGTTTACTTATTGTTTGGCAAAGAGACAAAAGGGTTACCAGAAGATATATTAAAAAAATATATTGATAAAACAATTAGGATTCCAATGAGACCAACATTAAGATCGTTAAATTTATCTAATTCAGTTGCCATTGTAGTGTACGATGTATATAGACAAAATCAATTTGAAAATTTAGAAGAGATTAGTAATTATTTTTAAATTACTTGCACACAAATTTATTATATGAATTTGTGTTATAAAGAAATAGTAAAATAAATCGACAAAGAATACGAAAAAATGATTTATTTTGCTATTTTTTTTATTGGATTTGAAAATAAAGTCTAAAAAACTTGAAAAAATTACCAATTTATGATTTAATATAATTGAAGTCAAATTTTATATTTATAAGAAATATTTTTGTTCTAATAAAATTTATAATCAAATTTAATTCAAATCTAGTAAGAAATCTAGTAAAAATTCAAAAAGAAAAGAAAAAAACAAATTGAAGGAGGTAAAACATACTATTTACTACAAAAGAAACGTTAACTAAAAAGTAAACACAAAATATAATATAAGGGAGGGATTTATTGAAGGTATTTACATATGAAAATTATATCGAAATTATACATACCTTAAGGCTAAATGCAGTACTTCAACTTGCAGAAGAAAAAAGTAATTATTGTGTTATGAAAAGTGAGGAAAATAGCAAATCACATGATAAATTAATAAAAAGCGTATTAAAAGATAAAATAGAGATTTTGAAATTTATTAATCAATTTATCTATAGTGGGTATGAAATAGAAACAGATGACATTATAACATTTACTAATAGTTATGTTACAGAGAAATATAAGTCAAAAGAAGCAGATTTGGTATATAAACTAAAAAATGAGGAGATATTTTTTTTAATAGAACATCAATCTACTATAGATGTTAGAATGCCATATAGAATATTAAATTATTGCATAGACATTATGCATGAATGGTGCAAAAACCAGAGATTTAATAAAAACAAAGAATATCCAATAATAGTGCCAATAGTTATATATACAGGTGATAGGAAATGGAAAGTGCCACAAAATTTTAAGGAAAAACAAGTAAGTGTATCTGTATTTGAAAATTACAAGATTAATTTGCAATACAATTTAATAGAGATAAATAGATTATCAGATGAGTATTTATTAAACTTGGATTCGATGTTTGGATATAGTATGCTTATTGAAAAGGCAAAAAATAAGGATGACTTAATAAATAAACTTAATTTAATAATAAAAAATACCAGTAATGAAGAAGTTTTAAGAGAGTTGCAAAATATTATTTTATATGCCTTAGATGGTGCATTATGTGGTATAGAGAAAAAAGATTTAATTCAAAAAATTGATGAAAAGGTAGGTGATGAATATATGAGTACTTTAATTGATAGATTAACAGCTGAAAATAGAAGAGTTTTAAATGAAGGAATACAAAAAGGGCTAGAGACAGGAATAAAAAATGGTATGAAAACAGGAATGAGAGATGGGAGAGAAAAAGAAAGAAAAGAAGTAGTAAAAAAAATGCTTTTAATGGATTTTAAAGACGATATTATTTTGAGTGTTAGTGGAGTAACAAAAAAAGAATTAGAAGAAATAAAAAATAAAATATAAAAATAAATATAAAGTATTTAGAGGCAGATAATTAATATAAATATTAATTATCTGCTATTTTTACATTATAAAAATAGAACTAATAATAATATTTTACATAAAATATTATTAGGATAAATTAAAAGGAGGATTACAATGGAAAAAATATTAGAGGTTAAAAATATAAGTAAGAGATATCAAAATTATGAAGGAGAAGTTTTAGCAATTAAAAATATTAATTTTAGAGTAAACAAGGGAGAATTTGTTAGTATTATTGGACCTAGTGGATGTGGAAAATCAACACTTCTTTCTATTATTGCAGGATTAGAAAAAAAGACAACAGGAGACATATACATAGAAGGAGAAAAGTGCAATCGGAATATCAAATAAAATAGGTTATATGCTCCAAAGGGACTGTTTACTAGAATGGAGAAATATTTTAAGTAATACCTTATTTGGGTTAGAAATAAAAGGAAAAAATAATAAAGAAAATGAAGAATATGCAATAAATTTATTAAAAAAATATAATCTTTATGATTTTAAAGACAAATATCCTTCAGAGCTATCTGGAGGAATGAGACAAAGAGTTGCATTAATAAGAACACTTGCTA
>USQA01000151.1 GCA_900556695.1 uncultured Clostridium sp. | reverse complement strand
CGCGCCAGTTTGTGGCACTGGAGACCGTGGGTTCGAGTCCCATCTTCCACCCCATTTAATATATATTGGGCTGTAGCCAAGCGGTAAGGCACCAGACTTTGACTCTGGCATGCGCTAGTTCGAATCTAGCCAGCCCAGCCAAAATTAAAGAATATCAATAGTTTCAACACTTAGATATTCTTTTTTGTTTTTTAAAGGCACAGATGATAGGTGAAAAAAATACATAATCTGGTGCCCCTTTTTATTACTTAAAATAAAAAATAATGTTCTATTTTATACATTTTATAATATACATTTATAAATAGAAGAGATGAGGTGTATAAAATGGAAACAGGTAAAAACATATTTAAAGGGACAGGAATATCGCTATTAGTAACATTTATCCTATTAATAATTTTCTCAGCAATTTTAACATACACAAACATAAGCGAAAACACAATAACACCAGTTATACTAATAATAACAGCAATTAGTATATTAATAGGAAGCTCAATTGGAAATATGAATGCACAAAAAAACGGAATTCTAAATGGAGCTTTAGTTGGGGGGGCATACATATTAATTTTATATTTTATTTCTAGTTTATTAAATTGGAAATTTTCATTAAATCTACAAAGTATAATAA
Source organism: uncultured Clostridium sp. (assembly GCA_900556695.1). Classification (GTDB taxonomy): domain Bacteria; phylum Bacillota; class Clostridia; order TANB77; family CAG-508; genus CAG-269. The sequence continues at coordinate 2,520 of USQA01000151.1, read as the reverse complement.
TGGTCATTGTAGGAATTGTATTTGGAATATTAGGAGGAATTGTTGGAGTAAACAGAAAATAAATTAATAAAATAAATATTTTTATAAAAAGTGGAAATATTATAACAAAGTTGAATTAAATTAAGTGATAGTATTTCCATTTTTTAATATATTAAGAAAATTATATGAATTTTCTAATAAACAAAACTATGTTGCTTGAACACAAATTTATTACATAATTTTGCACACAAACAAATATAAAAAAATTTTAAATTTTTTTATATTTGTTTTACAAAACAGTTGATATTTTTTTTATTTTAATATAAAATTTTATAAGACCAAATCTTAGGAGGTAAAAAATGGTCACATTACAAGATGTAAAAAACAACCCAGAGGTTGAGGCTCTTATAAAAGGAGCACAAAAACAATTAGATGGACTTCGGTTACACAGAACATAGCCATAGACATATTTCGATTGTATCAAAAAGAGCGGGAGATATTTTAGAAAAATTACAATATCCAGAAAGAACAGTTGAACTTGCAAGAATAGCGGGATATTTACATGATATAGGAAACTGTGTTAACAGAACTGATCATGCACATAGTGGAGCAATACTTGCATACAACATTTTAAAAGACATGGAAATGCCTGTAGAAGAAAGAACAGAAATAATGATGGCAATAGGAAATCATGATGAAAATACAGGAACAGCTGTAAGTGATATATCAGCAGCAATAATATTAGCAGATAAATCTGATGTTCATAGAGATAGAGTAGTAAATACAAATTTATCAACATTTGATATACACGATAGAGTAAATTATGCTGTAACAAATGCAGAATTGAAACTAGATAGTGAAAATCGAAGAATAAAGCTAAATTTAACAATTGATACAAATTTATGCCCAGTTTTAGATTATTTTGAAATTTTTATGGATAGAACAATGATGAGCAAATATGCAGCTAAATATTTAAAAATATGGTTTGAACTAGTAATAAATGATACAAAATTATTATAATGGAGGAAATAAAATGAAAAAAGTAAAAATATTAACAATAATATTAGCAATTATATTAATTTCAGCTATAGCTTTTTTAGGAGTATATAGCCAAGTACAAAACAGAATGGAAAATAAAGTTAAAAGTTATGATTATGCTATGGATTTAAAAGGTGTTAGAGAAGTTAGACTAAAAGTTAGTTCGGAAAATAAAACAATCATAAAAGATAAAGATGGAAAAGAAGTAGAAGACAGTGAAAGTTTAACAGATGAACAAATAACACAAAATGGATATACAAAAGAGGAAACTCCATATAATCCTGAAGAAACATTAACTCTTGAAAATTATGAAAAATCTAAAGAAGTTATTGAAAAAAGATTAAAAGAATTAAAAGTAGAAGATTATGATATTAAATTAAATGAACAAACAGGAGATATAGTATTAGAATTGCCAGAAAAAGATAACACAGATGTTATTGTAAGTAATATATATACTAAAGGTGATTTTAAAATTATAGATAGTGATACAAAAGAAGTTTTAATGGATAATAATGATATAAAAAAAGTTGCTGTAATGTATGGATCTAATTCATCTTCTACACAAAATAGTGGAACATCAATCTATTTAGATATAGAATTTAATAAAGATGGAAAAAGTAAATTAGAAGATATTAGTAATAAATATGTAAAATCTACAAATACAGAAAATAATACAACAACAGAAAATACTACAACTGAAGAATCTACAGATAATACACAAGATGAAAATACTACAACTGAAAATGCACAAGAACAAACAACAGAAAAGAAAATTACAATGATGGTAGATGACTCTAAAATAATGTCAACAAGTTTTGATCAAACAATAAAAACAGGAAAATTACAATTATCTATAGGACAAGCATCAACAGATACAAAGACATTAAATGATTATGCTGAACAAGCTTCAAATATGGCAACAGTGTTAGATAGTGGAAAAATGCCAATAAAATATGATTTAGACAAAAGTCAATATGTTTTATCAGATGTAGATAATCAACAATTAGATTTAGCAAAATATATAGCGTTAGGAATAGTTGCAATAGGAATGATTATATTTGTGCTAAGATATAAAACAAATGGATTATTAGGATCATTTTCACTTATTGGATTGCTTTCTACAATGGTTATATTAGTAAGATATGCAAATGTAGAATTATCATTTGAAGGATTATTTGCAATAGGATTAATATTAATACTAGAATATATATTTATAAATAAAATTTTATATAAAATGAAAAAAGAAAATGAAAAAACTTTAAATAAAGAAAAAATCAACAAAATAATGAAAGAAACATATAGTAAATTTTTTGCTAGTATAATTCCAATTTGCATAGCAGTTATTACCTTCTGTTTTATGAGATGGATTCCTTTAAGTAGCTTTGGAATGGTTATGTTTTGGGGAATAACATTAATAGCAATATACAATTTGATAATAACAGGTAGTTTGCTAAAAATAAAAGCAGATAAAAAATAGGAGGATTAAATATGAAAAAAAATAAT
>USQA01000150.1 GCA_900556695.1 uncultured Clostridium sp. | reverse complement strand
GCCTATTGCATCTATGTCAGGGTTCATATGCCCCATAACCATTACTTTGCTTGATTCTTTTATAAGGTTTTCTAATGCATGAGCTACAACTCTTGCCTTTACTTTAGTTCTTTTTTCTACTTCTTGAGCTCTTCCTCCAAAGAATTTATAAATATCATTTTGTCTTACTACAGCTTGGTCTCCACCTCTACCAAGTACAATGTCCATTGCTGTTTGTGCTGATTTAAATTTGTCTTTGTCAACTTCTCCTTCATTTGAAATTGCTATACTTAATGTAAATTGTACTTTTTGTTTTGGGTCTAATTCTTTAATTTTGTCTAACAAACTAAATTTATCTTCTTTAATTTTTTCTAAGTATCTTTGCTCAAAAATGTAAATATATCTGTCTCTGTCTGATTTTATTAATATACCATTTGTTTCATTTGTCCATTCATATATTACTTTGTCTATTTCTGCAATGTATTGAGCTTTTTCTTCACTTTCTAGCATTTGCATATTTTCTTCATAATTGTCTATCATTATTATTCCAACACATGATTTTGAATAATTTTATATTTTCTGTTTCATCTATAAAATATATAATTGCCATATATTCATCTTTTTCATTTTTAGAATAACGTTTTGAGTTGACAAATTTTCCGACCATTCTATATTGTCTTTTATTTACTTGGATGTTTCTTAATATTGATTTATCTGTCTTATCTTTTTTGTTTTTTATTTCTTCTTTTAAATCATATACTAAGTCATTTACAAAAGTGTTTATATCTATATCTTCAAATTCTGTTGCGAATTTTGAACTTTTCCATACAACATTTCCGTCTGTTTCTAATATTATTAGTGGAAATGGTGAGTTTATTAAACTTGTTTTTGCTGCTGAATCTACTGTTAATGTTAAGTCTTGAAGTGTTTCTGATATTTCACTTTTTCTTTTATTGTTAGCAAAATATGTATATCCTAATATTAGTGCATATATTATTATTGATGGTATTATTAGCATTTTGTTTTGCCAACATATTCCAAGTAGTAATATTAGTATTATTACTAAATATATTTTTGTTCTTGATACTAAATTATCAAAAATTTTTTTATTACTTGTTTGCATAAATCTCTCCTTTTACATACTCTATTTTACTTCGAATTGAGAGATTTGTCAATATTACATTATAGTCCATGCACCAGTTTCATCTTTACCATTAGTTTGAAGATTTGGTTTTAAGTAAACTATTGGCCTTACTCCATAAAAAAATTGATGTTCTTCTAAATAATTAGTTAGACCTACTCCTACATTATTAGCTCCAATATATCCTCCTGTTACAATAGATACATCAAATCCGCTATAATTATTTCCACTTGCTACACAACGAGAAGCTAGCCAATAATATATATTAGAATCGCCAAATAATAATTTATATATATTACTTGTTGTATTGTTCAAATACTGTGATGCTGCATAATCATAATATGTTGTTTTATCTTTTCTGTTTACTGCTATTGATGAATAACCTGTTTCTGTTTTTCTTGTTGGATAATATATTAAATTTGTATATTCTCCTGCTTCTTTAGGTATATATCCTGTAATTTTATTTATATCATCTACATTTACACTTCTTGCTCCACTTCCAGTTAATACTCCCGTATCTATTCCTTCCACTAAATCTCCTATTACATAATTGAATGTTTTGTTTGTATTTGCACCTTTTCCATATCCATATATACTACATATTTTATTTAATTCTTCTTCTGCATATAAATATCCTGTTGCTCCTCTTAAATAAAAATTAGTATTTGAATCTGTTTGTATTGGATTTTCACTTATTAATGTTATTTCCCCTGTTGAAACATTTTTATCTAACACTCTCCATTTTATACTATCATTCGATGTAAATGTTTGATTTCCATATCCGTTTCCATGTAATAGTCCAGTTCCTTGTGGAGAAGTATATGAATGTACCCCTGTACTATATGCCACATAATCTCCTATTTGAACTTTTTCTGCAAATGTCAATTTCCTTACATTAATTGCTTCTGATATTACCTCTCTTGCATTTCCAGCTTTATCTACTGATAATACATGTAAATAATATGTTCCAGCTTGTTTTGCTTGCAATGTTAAGCTTTGTGTTGTTCCTGTAAAGTTTCCTGTATACATACTTTCACTTGTTCCCAATTTTTCAGATATTGTATTATATGTCCACTTACATTTTTCAATATTTATTCCACTTTGTTCATCATTTTGAGTTAAAATTGCCGTAACAGAAGTTTCTACTGTTGCACTTTTACTATTTAAATCAATACTAACATTTGGTTCTATACCATCTAGAATATTTTGTTCAGCATAATTTATTCCTGCATTTACACCATCCCATAATCTTGCATATACTTTATCTCCATGAACTAACCCATTTACACTTGTCCCTGTCTTCCACGTACCAGTTGTACTATTTACTTGATATTGTATTGTATAACTTGTATTTGTTCCTATTGTTGTACTTGCTTTTCCTCCTGCCCATGTTATTGCTCCGAAATTTATTGTTCCTGTCACATTCAACGTTGTTACAGTTTCAGATTCACTTACATTTCCGGCCTCATCTTTTACCCATACATAGTATGTTGTACCTTGTTTGTATCCTGTTGGTGCTACACTTAATGTTTTTGTACTTGCTACATCTGTAAAGCTACTTGGTGCTGTATTGCTTGTTGTTACTGCATATCCTATAATTCCTGATGCCTCATCTGTTGCTGTTATTGCTATTTTATTTGTCGTTGCTGTTGCTCCTGTTACTACTGGTTTTGTTTTATCTATATTTGTAAAGTTTCCTGTAGCTGTTGCACCGAAGTTTGTTCCATCCCATAGTCTTGCATAAATCTTTCCGTTGCTACTATATGTTTGTGTTGCTGTACTACTCCAATTTGAACCATCTTTACTTGTTTGTAGTGTAAATCCTGTTACTGTTGTGCTTGCTGTTGCTGTTACATCTTTATTTGTCCATCCACTTGGACTATATGTAAATTTAACATTTGCTGCTGTTAAATCTGTTACTTTTCCTGTTGCTGTTGATTTACTTGCACTTACATTTCCTGCTGCATCTTTTACCCATACATAATATGTTGTTCCTTGTCTATATCCTGTTGGTGCTACACTTAATGTTTTTGTACTTGCTACATCTGTAAAGCTAC
>USQA01000149.1 GCA_900556695.1 uncultured Clostridium sp. | reverse complement strand
CAAAAATTGTTAAAATGAAGAGTGATATTAATTCTAAGAATTTGATTCAATTTAAGAAACTAAGAGTTACTTTAATTGTATGTATTCTTATATTTCTTTTACTTATTATTAGAATTGGTTTTCTTCAATTTGTACAAGGAAATTATTTAAAAGAACTTGCTTATAAGCAACAGACAATTAATCAAATTATTAGTCCTAAAAGAGGAAATATATATGATTCTACTGGAAAGGCTTTAGCAATTAGTGCTCAAGTCGATACTATAACAATTAATCCTAACAAAATAAAAGAAGATTCTGATGAAGATACTAAAGCACTAAAAGAAAAAATTGCTAAGGGATTGGCAGATATATTTGAACTTAATTATGAAGAAGTTCTTGCTAAAGTTAATAGTACATCACAAGTTGAAACCATTGCAAAAAAAGTAGAACAAAATAAAGTAGATGAATTAAAAAAATGGATGGAAGATAATAAAATTACTATTGGTATTAATATAGATGAAGATACAAAAAGATATTATCCATATAGTACAGTTGCTTCAAATACAATTGGTTTTTGTGGTAATGATAATCAAGGTTTAAGTGGAATTGAATCTAAATGGGATTCTGTTTTAACTGGAACACCTGGAAAAATAGTTAGTTATAAAGGTAGTGACCAAAACGAAATTCCAAATTCAGAAGAAACATATATATCTGCTGAAAATGGTAGTGATTTGACACTTACAATTGATTTAAATATTCAGACAATTGTTGAAAAATACTTAAAACAGGCTGTTGAAGATAATTTGTGTTCTAGAGGTCGGAAATGCTATAGTAATGGATCCAAAAACAGGTGACATTTTAGCAATGGCTTGTTACCCAGATTATGATTTAAATACACCTTACACTCCAAATGCTACTTTAGCTAAAACTTATAATTCTCTTTCAACAGAAGAAAAAGGTGAAGCTTTATATAAAATGTGGTCAAATAAATCTGTTGCCGAAACTTATGAGCCTGGTTCTACATTTAAAATAATTACTTCTGCTGTCGCTCTTGAGGAAAATATTACAACTACTGATAAAGCTGGGGATTTTTATTGTAAAGGATATGAAGAATTTAATGATGTTTCAAATTCCACAATAAAAATTCATTGTTGGAGAAAAGATCCTCATGGAGTTCAAACTTTAAGACAAGCACTTATGAACTCTTGTAACCCGGCATTTATGCAACTTGGAAAAAGAATTGGAGCACCTACTTTATATAAATATTATGCTGCATTTGGATTGTTCAATTCTACAAACTCTGGATTATATGGTGAACAAAATAGTATTTTCCAAAGTTTAGACAATGTTGGTCCTGTTGAGCTTGCCACAATGTCATTTGGTCAAAGATTAAATGTTACCCCTTTACAAATGGCTACTGCAATTTCATGTGTTGCAAATGATGGTGTCTTAATGAAGCCTAGAATTGTAAAACAAGTTACTAATACTGAAACAGGATCTACTACAGAGATACCTGTCGCAAAAGTAAGACAAGTAATATCAAAACAAACTTCTGATAATGTAAAATCAATGATGGAATCTGTTGTAACTAATGGTACTGGTAGACATGCAGCTGTTTCTGGTTATTCTATTGGTGGAAAAACTGGAACTTCAGAACCAACAGAACAAAATAAAGACGAAGGTTATGTTGCTTCATATGTTGCAATATCTCCAGTAGAAGATACTCAAGTAGTTCTTTTGCTTACATTGTATGACCCTCAAGGAAGCAGTTATCAAGGTGGACAAGTTGCAGGTCCTGTTGTGTCTCAAATGTTATCTGAAATATTACCTTACTTAGGTATTCCTTCTGATTCAAGCAATTCAAATACTACTGATTCTAATAATTTAATTGCTGTTCCTGATGTAAGAAATAAAACAGTAGCAGAAGCTGAAAAAACATTGAAAAGTTCAGGTTTCTCTGTTAAAACATATGTAAATGGAGATCCTAACACATTATTAGTTTCAGATCAAATGCCTAAACCAGGAGCTTATTTATCTAAAAGTTCAGTTATTATTTTATATGGTGAAGGAAGTAATGTATCAACTTCAGTTACAGTTCCTGATTTAAAAGGTATGGGATCATCTCAAGCTGCAAGTGTATTGAAACAACAAAATTTAAATATAAGTGTTGAAGGATCTGGTACTGTTATAACTCAAGATTATTTAAAAGGTGAACAAGTACCAGAAGGTACAATAATAAAAGTTACATTAAAACAAACTTTGACAGACGCTCATTAATAATAGCTTTTTATATAATAGGAAAGTTGTCAAAAAGGTTAAACCTTAATGACAACTTTTTTTATTCCATAACTTCTCCTTGCCAATATTTATTTAATAAATTGTTTAATTTCTTAATTTTTTCATATTTTTTTGTAATTTCAGATGTTAATTTTTCATTGTTTCCACATAAATACATCATCCATGCATTTTCCCTATTCATATTAATTAGATTTTTATTATTAAATTTTGGTAGTTCAATTACATGCATTTCTAATTTTTCTCTATTTCCATTACTATCTGTATTAGTTTTTATAAACAATTTTTGATGATAATCATCTGCTTTTAAAAAATTAAAGTCTAATAAATTAATTGTTATTGTTTTAGCAAATTTTCTTTTTGCATCATATTCTAATTGATTTGAATGTATTTGTAAATAATATAACAACAATTTATTTTCTACAAAATATCCATCTATAAATTGTATTCCTATATTAAACTCTTCTTTTTCTTTTGTTTCTATTCTTACATCAGCTATTCCAAATTTTTCTTCCGATGGTAAGTATTTTTCTTTACTTTTCAAGTATGGGTTTAATTCGATCTTTTGTATTTCTATATTTAAAAAACTTTCTATAAAATCTTTTATGATATCTAAATTTTCTTTTGAATTTAAAACTTTTCGTAATACATAATTACTATTTGAAATAAACTTTCTATTCATATACTATTAAGTAAAATACTTATCCTCCTTTTGTTGTTTTTTGTTATAGTAAAGTATAATTTGTGTAAAGCTTATTTGTCAATATTTTTATTAATATTTTTCATACTTTTCATCGCAAAATTCGACAATGCCAAGGGCATTGTTCCTTGGCATTAAACTTTTAAACATTCCTCATTATTTACTTTTTCTAATTTTTTTATTACATTATCTATGCTCTCTTTTGGAGT
>USQA01000148.1 GCA_900556695.1 uncultured Clostridium sp. | reverse complement strand
AAATAATAGATAAATATTATTTGGGTGAAGTTGATGAAAGTAAACTAGAAGAAGGAGCAATAAAGGGTTATATAGAAGGATTAGATGATCCATATACAGAATACATTTCTAAAGATGATATGGATACTTATTTAGATGATACAATGGGAAATTTTGTAGGAATTGGAATATATATGATAAAAAATACAAAATATGATAAAATTCAAGTGTTGTCAACCATAAAAGGAAGTCCAGCGGAAAACGCAGGAATACAAGCAGGTGACTTAATAGTATCAGTGGACGGTGTTGAATATAAGGCAGATGATATGACAGCAGTATCAAATAAAATAAAAGGTGAAGAAGGAACAAAAGTAACGGTAGAGTTATTAAGAGGTTCTGAAAATGTTAAATATGAATTAACAAGATCAAAAGTTAAAGTAAATCAAGTAGAAGGAAAAGTTATTTCAGATGATATAGGATATATAAAATTTACATCATTTGATGAAACAACAGCAGAAGATTTTAAAAAACAGTATCAAGAATTAGCAAAGAAAAATATAAAATCACTAATAATAGATTTAAGAAATAATGGCGGAGGAATAGTAGATAAGGCACTAGAAATTGCAGATTATATAGCAGATAAAGATTCAGTTTTATTATATGAAGTAGACAAAAATAATAAAGAAACAGTTAGAAAAGCAAAAACAGATCCAATTATAAATATGCCAATAGTAATACTAACAAATGAGAATACAGCAAGTGCTTCAGAAATATTAGCAGGAGCATTAAAAGATTTAGGAAAAGCTCGAATAGTAGGAACAAAAACTTATGGAAAAGGTGTAATACAACAATTGTTGACATTACCAGATGGAAGTGGAATAAAAATTACATCAAATAAATATTTAACTCCAAATAAAACAGAAATAAACAAAATTGGAATAGAACCAAACGAAACAGTAGAATTACCTGATACTGTAAAAAATGTTTTAAGAGTAGAAGAAAAAGATGATACACAATTACAAAAAGCAATAGAAATGTTAAAGTAATTATATAAGTATTTATTATAAGGAGAGAAAAAATGAATTTACCAAATAAATTAACTATATTTAGAATTATATTAGTACCATTAATGGTTATAGTTCCGTTCTTGGGTTTGAATAATGAATATTTCGGAATACCATTACAATATTTGATTATTGACTTTATATTTATTGTAGCATCAACAACAGATAAATTAGATGGATATCTTGCAAGAAAGAATAATCAAGTAACAACATTTGGTAAATTTTTAGATCCACTAGCAGATAAAATATTAGTATTAGCTGCAATGGTTATGTTGGTAGAAATGAATAGACTTCCAGCGTGGATTCCAATAATAGTATTAGCTAGAGAATTTATGATATCTGGATATAGATTAATCGCAGTTGAAAAAGGTGGAAAAGTAATAGCAGCTTCAAACTGGGGAAAATTAAAAACAGTTACACAAATGTTAGCTATCATTTTAGCTTTTGTTGATTTAAATTCATTTGGAGAATGTTTTAAAGGAACATTGCAAGGAGGAGCTTTAATATTAAATATAGTAGTAACTGTTATGATGCTAATACAAACTTTAGCTACAGTAGTTTCAGGAATAGAATATATGAAAGATGCTAAAGATTTAATAAAATAACACTTGACAAATTACATTTTTTACCGTAATATAGTAAAAAGATTTTAGGGATTAAAAATAAAAAACATTGAGAGGAGAATAAACAATGGAAGAAAAAGAGGTTTTATTAACACAAGAAGGATATAATAATTTAGAAAAGGAATTAAATTACTTAAAAACAGAAAAAAGAGCAGAAGTAGCTGATAGAATTAAAGTAGCTTTAGGATTTGGAGATTTATCAGAAAACTCTGAATATGATGAAGCAAAAACAGCACAAGCTGAAAACGAAAACAAAATTGCACAATTAGAAGATAAATTAAGACATGCTAAAATTATAGATGAAAAAGATATTGACACAGAAACAGTACAAGTAGGAAACATAGTTAAAGTGTTAGATATGGAATTTGACGAAAAAGTAGAATATACAATAGTTGGATCAACAGAAGTAAATTTGGCAGAAAATAAAATATCTAATGAATCACCTTTAGGTGCAGCTTTACTTGGAGCAAAGAAAAATCATGTAGTAGAAGTAAATGCGCCAGCTGGAATAATGAAATATAAAATTCTATCAATAAAAAAATAAAATTAAATTGCCATCGGGGACGGACCTTGGTGGCAATTTTTTAATTATATAGAAAAAGCAGTAATGTAATGTTTTACGTTAATTCTCCTTAAAAACATTATATTACTGTTTTTTATTAGATTTATTTATATTATTAAGGACCGTCCCTAGTGGCAAAAAGTGGCCAAAAAGGTCCGTCCCCGATGGCAATTTAAATTTTTATAGCAGATTCTAAAGCAAGTTTTATCATGTTATTTAAGCCATTTTGTCTTTCTTCTGCTGTAGCATTAGCTTTAGGTAAATCTGAGTTTACATTTGTATCAACTACACTCATCAAGCAAGAAGCATTTTTATTTAACATTTTAGCAACATAAAATAATGCAAAGGCTTCCATTTCAGATCCTATTGGTGATAAATCTTTTGGTATTCTTTCTAAAACTTTGTTTAAGTCAGCCATGTATAAATCGAAACTTTCTGTACATGCTGTAGTTCCTTTTACTATATTAATATTAATTTCTTTTGAAGTTTTTTCTATAACTTCGTTTAATTTTTGTGAAGATTTTACTAAATGACAGTTTTCATTATTAAAGTTTAAGGCAAAGTTACTTTCAGAAAAAGATTGTTCTGATAGAATTATGTCAAAAAGTTTTAAATCAGGTGAATATCCTCCACATGAACCAATTCTAATTATATTTTGAACATCATAAAATTTATATAATTCGTATGAATATATTCCCATACTAGGCATACCCATACCTGTTGAAAATACAGTAATTTCTTTTCCTTTATAGAAACCTGTATATGCATACATATTTCGTACATCATTAACTAATTTATAATCAGTTAAAAAGTTTTCAGCAATATATTTTGCTCTTAGTGGGTCACCTGGCATAATTACTGTTTTTGCTATATCACCTAAATTTGCTTTATTATGTGGTGTAGACATATAAATCACTCCTTATAAATAATTTATTCTATTAATTTTATCTAAGTAT
>USQA01000147.1 GCA_900556695.1 uncultured Clostridium sp. | reverse complement strand
GAAGATATATCAGGAAATAACAGAGATTTAAAAATGACTTGTAACTTGAATGAACATATATATTGGGAAGAAGATGGACTTGTACAAAATACAGAAAGCTCAATGGTTTTAAAAACAGAAATAATTCCGGAAATACAAAACTTGAAAGAGAATACAGTTGAAATAATATTAAGACCAGATAAAGATGGAACTACAATTTCTAGAGATATATTTTCTATCATACAATCAAGTAGTGTTCCATATACTGGGATTGGTTTTGATTTAGTAACTAATAAAGGTCTAGGCGCTGGTGTTCATGAAAGCAATGATAATACAGAGGGCTTAAAACAATATCGATGTGATTTAAATACACCTATATGTCTTACCTTAGTTAGTGAAGATTATAATAATGGTGCAGGAAAAATAAAATTATATGTAAATGGAAATAAATATGCAGAGAGACAAAGAAAAAAAGAAGGCTTTTACATAAAAGATAATGCATCATCTTATATGGCAATGTTTGGATTTTACCCATATTTATATTCTGATAATAGTTTTGTTGGAAAAATATATTCAACTAGAATATATAGTAAAGCATTAACAGATGAAGAAATTTCAGCAAATTTTGAGATTGATAAAAGTTTATATAACTTAAATTTATAAATATTACAAAAATTAAAACAGAAATTGCAAAAAAATCTTGAAAAATAGTAAAAAAGTAGTATAATGTTAATCTAATGGTAAAAACCATTTGTTATAAGTTTCTCTATATTAATTAAAATAATTAATAAAAGTTTTCAAGTAAAACAAAAGGAGGAAAAAAATGAAACGGAAAAATGAAAACAAAGTAAAAAGAAAAATGCTTTTCTTAGGAGTCTTCTTAATGTCAATATTAGGAAGTGTAGTTGCTACTATTGTATATTACAGAGATAACACAAATCTCATTCTAAAGAATGAATTGTTCAAATTTGGAACTGTAATATTTATTTTGGCAGTAGCTACACTGATGCTAATATTAGCGAAGATACTTTATTGTTTGTTTTGTATGTTCAAAAAGAAATAAGTTTCATTTAAAGTCAGTATAGTTTTTTATAAAATTATACTGATTTTTTTATTTGTATACCACCTATACAAATAAATATGTTATAATATAAAACATAAAGGAGGAACAGTTTATTTTACTGTTAGTTTAAATGTTATGATTGAAAAAAATAAAGAATATATAGTAGAAATAATAGATACTGGTTATAAAGGTGAAGGAATTGCTAAAATAGATGATTTTACAATATTTATTCCTAATGCAATAAAAGGGGAAAAAATAAAAATAAAAATCATAAAAGTTTTAACATCTTATGCTTTTGGAAAAATAATAGAAATAATTGAACCATCAAAAAATAGATTAGAGTCTGACTGCAGTACTTATAAAAGATGTGGAGGATGTAATCTAAGACATGTAAAATATGATGAAACTTTGAAAATAAAACAAAATTTAGTACAAAGTTTAGTTAATAAAACTTTAAAGAACAAGATAAAAGTTAAAGAAACAATAGGAATGGAAAATCCATATTATTATAGAAATAAAGCACAATTTCCTATTGGAAAAGATAAAGAAAACAATGTTGTAATGGGAGTATTTGCAAATAGAACACATGAAATAATTCCAATAGAAGAATGTTTTATCCAAAATAAAGAGATACAAAAATTATCTAAATTTATTTTAGAATTTATAAAAGAAAATGATATAAGTGTATATGATGAAACAAGCAGAAAAGGATTAATAAGGCATATTGTAACAAAAATAGGAATAAAAACTAATGAAATAATGTGCATTATAGTTATAAATGGAAAAGAAATACCAAAAGAAAAAGAACTGACAATGCAAATTATTAAGAAATTTCCAAATGTAAAAACTATAGTAAAAAATATTAATACAAAAAACACAAATGTTATAATGGGTGAGAAAAATGAAAAAATATATGGTGATGGATATATAGAAGATAAATTAGGAGAATATACATTTAAAATATCACCACATTCTTTTTATCAAGTTAATCCTGTACAAGCAGAAAAGTTATACAGCATAGGAGTAGAGGCTGCAAATATAAATAAAGAAGACGTAGTTTTCGATTTGTATTGTGGCATTGGTACAATTTCATTATTTATGGCAAAATATGCAAAGAAAGTATATGGAGTAGAAATAGTAGAACAAGCAATAAAAGATGCTAAAGAAAATGCTAAAATTAATAATATAAAAAATACAGAATTCATAGCAGGGGATACAAAATTAATTTTAGATGATTTGATAAATAATAAAAATATAATACCTAATGTTGTTATGGTTGATCCACCTAGAAAGGGGTTGGACAACAGGTCTGTTGAAAATATTTTAAAAATAATGCCTAATAGATTTGTATATATTAGTTGTAATCCTGCTACTTTAGTTAGAGATTTAGCAAAGTTTGAAGAAATGTATGAAATAAAGTCAATACAACCAGTAGATATGTTTCCATTTACGGCACATGTGGAGTGTGTATGCGTGTTAAATAGGCAATAAGCTCTTATAAATAAAGAGAAAATCGACTATTCAGTAGGGTTCAAAAAATGGTGAAAAAACGATAAAAAATTGAAGCTTTTATTGATTTTTGAAAAAAATATTGTGGAGGTTGTATGTGGAAAATATGTTTCCACATACTATATAAGATTGCATGTGTTGTAGAGTTAATAATAAATATAAATTATGAAAGTATGTTTTGGAAGAAGGAAAAATATGAAAAATATAATAATAATTGGATCATCTAGAGTTGGAAAATCTACATTAGCATCTATATTGTGTGCAAAATATAATTTTAATTATATGAGTGGTGATAGCATTAGAAATGCTTTCATTAATATATATCCTGAACTTGGATATACAGTAGAAAATACAATTGAGAATAAAGATTTTTGTAAATTTATAAACTTTATAATTAATGAAAACAATATACATTTAAAAAGAAATATTTATTATGTTATTGATTCAGCTGATATTTTAATTAAAAATGCTAAAGAAATATTTAAAAATTCTTTAATAATTGGTATTGGATGTAAAGAAATTTCTGCTGAAGAATTGAAAAATAAAATATTAGAACATGATATTAATCTTGATTGGACTTATGGATACAGTGAGCAATCCACTTCACTGGTAATGGATATCCATGAATTATGGAAGTTGCGGAAA
>USQA01000146.1 GCA_900556695.1 uncultured Clostridium sp. | reverse complement strand
AAAAATTTATTAACTGCACTTATATAAATTACTAAATATGATATTGATATTAAAAATCCACCTAAAACATCACTTGTATAATGAACTCCAAGGCAAATTCTGCTTATCCCTATTAAACATATTAATATGCTTAACAATGAAATTGAAAGCCATTTTATATATTTGTTTTTTACATATCTATAAATTAAATATATTAAATATCCATAAAACGCCATGCTTATCATTGAATGTCCTGATGGAAAGCTATACCCTGTCTCCTGGATTATTCTATATTCAGTCGGACGGGGCCTTTGTAAAATTCTTTTTAATGATTGGTTTAATACTGTTATAATGACTAAATTTGTAAATATTGATAGCCCTATCTTTTTGTTCTTTATTGCTATAACTAGCAAAGCTGTTAATACTATTATAAATATTGCACCTCCAAAATTAGTTATAAATTTTGCTATTGGTGTTGCAAAATCTGATATTAAAAATGTTGATATCATTTTATACCCTATTATATCTCCATTCATTATTTCTTTATTAAATACATCTTCAGCTAATGCTAAAAAGCCAATTAAACATATAAATAATATTATCCATTTTAAATTTTTAGTCATAAATTCCTTTATTTTTTCTTTTATTTTATTATCTTTCATATTAACTCCTCTTATAGTATTCTAAATTTCTACAATATTAACTGTATTTCCGTTGTTCTTCTATTATTTTAATCAAATCTTTAGTTTTTAGCCATATTGTTGCAGTGTTATCATTTGGGTGAATGCCAATAATATACGGTTCTTTAGTAAAATCCTTATCAATAAATATATTAACATTATTTTCTCTGTTATTCAATACTCCTAATGGAGATACAGATCCAGGTACTAGTCCTAAAATATCCTTTAAATCTTTTTCAGATGCAAAACTTAAAGGTCTAGTATTGTTTTCTTGTTTGAATTTCTTTAAATTTGCTCTTTTATTTCCTCTAATAGTAATAAGATAATAATTTCTTTTTTTATCATCACAAATAAATAAATTTTTTGCATTTGCTTCTGGATAAGGAATTTCTATATTAGAGACCTCTTTCATACTAAACACTGCTTCATGTTCTGTTATTTCATACCAAATATTTCTTTGTTTTATATATTCATATATTTGTTGCTTATTCATAAGCTTGTCTCTCCTCCCTTTTATATTAACCAAGTTATATTAATCAAGCAATCACTTTTGTGTGATTGCTTGAATTTTATTTTATTTAAATCTTTTTAAATAATCTTCCATTTTATTTATAAATTCTTCATTATTTTTAGTTTGAGTCATTTGATGTATTACTTGTTCTGTAACATCTGCAACTGGCATGCTATTCATTGCTTTTCTTAAGGCAAATACTGTTTCTTTTTCTTTTGGTGTTAATAATAAATCTTCTCTTCTTGTTCCAGATTTATTTATATCAATTGCTGGGAATATTCTTCTTTCAGATAGTTTTCTATCTAAATGAACTTCCATATTCCCCGTTCCTTTGAATTCTTCAAATATAACATCATCCATTCTGCTTCCAGTGTCTATTAATGCTGTAGCTAAAATAGTTAGACTTCCTCCATTTTCTATATTTCTTGCAGCACCAAAGAATTTTTTAGGTTTATGTAAAGCTGCAGGATCAATACCTCCTGATAATGTTCTTCCTGATGATGGAATTACTAAGTTGTATGCTCTTGTAAGTCTTGTAATACTGTCTAATAAAATTACAATATCTTTTCCTTGTTCTATTAATCTTTTTGCTCTTTCTAAAACCATTTCTGCTACTTTTACGTGATGTTCTGGTAATTCATCAAATGTAGAATGAATTACTTGTCCTTTAATAGAACGTTTCATATCTGTTACTTCTTCTGGTCTTTCATCGATTAACAAAACAATTAATTCTACTTCTGGATTGTTTGTTGTTATACTGTTTGCTACCTTTTTTAATAAAGTAGTTTTTCCTACTTTAGGAGGAGCAACAATCATTCCTCTTTGTCCTTTTCCTATTGGACTCATTAAATCTATAATTCTTGTTGCATAATCATTTGATGTTGTTTCTAATTTTAATCTTTCATTTGGGTATATTGGTGTTAATTCGTCAAATCTCTTTCTTTTCATTGCTTTTTCAGGATGTTCTCCATTAACTTCCCCTACAAATATTAATGAAGGAAATTTTTCGCCTTCTCTATATCTAGATATTCCTTTTATAACATCTCCTGTATCTAGTCTAAATCTTCTAACTTGTACCATTGATACATATACATCTTTGTCACTTGATAAATAATTTTCTCCCCTTAGAAAACCATATCCATCTGGTAAAATATCTAATATTCCTTCTACAATCTCATCTCCATCAGTTGTAAGTTTATAATCTACTATTGGTTCACCATTAATATCATAATGGTGTTTTTCTTCATTTATCTCTTCTTTAATATCGTTAGAATTGCTAGTTAAATTTGTATTCAATACTTGGTGTAAAACCGCTATAAGATCCTCTTTCTTTAATTTTGATATATTTTTTATATTGTTTTCTTTTGCTAAATCCTTTAATTCACTTAAAGTCATTGAATTTAAATCTATCATAAAATACCTCCTATTTTAATTTAATATTTTTACATTTTTTTGATTTTATGGGGATTTTTTTTCGAATAAAAATAAATATAATTAATTATAACATATTTTTCCAGTAAATGAAAGTTTTTTTGAAAAAAAGTATAATTTTACCAAAAAAAGAATGTAATCGCCTATAATATAGATTACATTCCATTGTCTATATAAACTTTCTCATTTGGATAATACATATCTAATTTTTCTCTAGCTGTTTGTTCTATAAATTCTAAAGAAGAAACATCTTCTTGTTTTTTTGCTAACTCTTCTTTGTATTCTTTTTGTTCTTGTATTTGATCTGATAATTCAGAAATATTTTTTGTATATTGATTTAAAGTTTTTTGTTGATTTGCTAAAGTAAATACAACATATATAGCTATTATTCCTATAAATAGTCTTTTATATATTTTTATGTTTTTTCTCATAAGTAAATCTCTCCAATTCTAATGTAAAATCCTTACGGATATCATAATTATATTATTCTACATTTTTTTCAAAAACCCTTCTTATATTTTCAATTTTTTACAGTTTTTTTGATGTTTTTTATTTTCTTTGTATTATTATATACTTTTTTTAAATTTTTTGTAAAAT
This sequence comes from uncultured Clostridium sp., assembly GCA_900556695.1. Classification (GTDB taxonomy): domain Bacteria; phylum Bacillota; class Clostridia; order TANB77; family CAG-508; genus CAG-269. Next base: position 18 of record USQA01000146.1, on the reverse strand, counting down.
TTTTTCTAATATTAATAA
>USQA01000145.1 GCA_900556695.1 uncultured Clostridium sp. | reverse complement strand
TTTACATATTCTACGTAGTTGGGAATGAACGTAAAACATTATATTACTGTATTTTTTATATAATTTAAAAAATTGCCAAAGAGGTCCGTCCCCAGTGGCAATTTATGGCCAAAAAGGTCCGTCCCCGATGGCAACTTTTTTTGTTTAAATTCATATAAATAAGTATATACTTATTATAAACAAGAAAAGAAGGTGTTGATTTTTGAAACTTGGAGTAGCTTTATCTGGTGGAGGAGTTAGAGGAATTGCACATGCAGGGGCTTTGAAAGCATTAGAAGATAATAATATAAATATAGATATAATAGGTGGTACAAGTTCAGGTTCAATGGTAGCATCATTATATGCAATGGGATACTCACCATATTATATATATATATTATTTAAGAGATATTCAAAAGACATTGTTGAAATAGAATCAGCACCTATTATATCTGGAATAGGAAATTTTATGTTTAATAAAAAAGTTGGTATAAATGGCTTGAAGTCAGGAGAAAGCATTGAAAATTCGTATGATAATATAGCGCTAAGAAGGGGAGTAAAAGATATAAGTGATATAAAGAAAATGCCATTAGTTATTCCAGCTGTAGATGTTGTTAATTCTAAAGAATATGTATTTACAAATACTATTCCAAAGAATAGTAATAAAAAGAATTATATAACAGATATTACAATAGGAAAGGCGGTAAGGGCAAGTAGTAGCTTTCCTTGTGTGTTTTCACCTTGTGATTTTAAACAACATAAGTTTTTAGATGGAGGAGTGTTAGATAATATACCAGTAAAAGAGGTTAAAAAACAAGGAGCTGATAAAGTAATTGCAATTAATTTTAAAGCAGATGATATTGACTATGAAAGTGGTATGATGGATATAGCAATGAGGACAATTGATATTATGGGAAATAAGATATCAGAAGAAAGTTTAGATATGAGTGATTTTATTTTAACAATCCAAACAGATAAAACAGGACTTTTGGAGATAGAAAAATTAGATGAGTGTTATAAATATGGATATAAGGCTGTTATAGAAAAGTTACCAGAAATAAAAAATGTACTTTATAATTAAATGTAAAATATGTTATAATAATATTGATATTAGATATTATACCATATTTTAAGGTGATAAGATGTTTATAATAGAAGAAGAATTAAAAAAATTGCCAAGTAAACCAGGCGTATATATTATGAGAGATAAAAATGATAACATAATTTATGTAGGAAAGGCAATTTCTTTAAAAAATAGAGTTAGACAATATTTTAGAAAAAATAATAAAACAGCAAGAATTGAAAAAATGGTAAGTTTGATAGATCATTTTGAATATATAGTTGTTGATAATGAAGCAGAAGCATTAATTTTAGAGTGTAATTTAATTAAAAAAAATAGACCTAAATTTAATGTTTTATTAAAAGATGATAAAACATATCCTTACATAAAAATAGATTTAAAGTCAGAATTTCCAGGAGTATATATAACAAGAAGGGTTATAAATGATGGCTCAAAATATTTTGGACCATATGCAAATCCAGGAAGTGCAAAAGAAATGTTAGATTTTATAAGACAAAAATACAAAATACATCAATGTAGAAATTTAAAACAAAGGACAAGACCATGTCTAAATTATCATATAAAAAGATGTCTAGCACCATGTATGGGATATGTAAAAAGAGATGAATATTTAAAACAAATAAACGAAATTATAGATTTGTTAGAAGGAAGAACAGATAAAATATTAAAAGATTTAGAAATACAAATGAACAAGGCATCAGAAGAATTGAAATTTGAGGAAGCGGCAGAAATACGTGATAGAATACAAGCAATAGAAAGAGTTTCAACAAAGCAAAAAGTATCAAATATATCAGAAAATAGTATTGATGTAATAGGAATTGCAAAATCAGAATTACAAGTATGTATAGAAATATTTTTTGTACGTGGTAGTAAAATGATAGGAAGAGAACATTACTTTTACAATGATTTAAAAGATATGGAAGATAAAGAAATTTTATCTGGATTTATAAAACAGTATTATTTGGATAATCCCAATATACCAAGTAAAATAATGATAAGAGAAGAAATAGACGACAAAGAGACAATTGAACAATGGTTATCCACAAATTTAGGCAAAAAAGTGGAAATAAAATCTCCAAAAAGAGGAGAAAAACTACGTTTTGTTGAAATGGCAGAAATGAATAGTAAAGTAACACTAGAAAATAAGGAAAAAGATAAAAGTGAAATTTTAATAGAGTTAAAAAATGTATTAGGAATGGAAAAATTACCAAGAAAGATAGAAACATATGATATATCAAATATTTCAGGGGAATATATGGTTGCTGCTATGTGCGTAATGCAAGATGGAGTGATAAAAAAGAATTTATCTAGAAGATTTAAAATAAAAACAGTGTATTCACAAGATGATCCTAAATGTATGGAAGAAGTTATTACAAGAAGATTAAAACATTCAATAGATAATCCAAATGGAGGGTTTGGAAAATTGCCAGATGCAATTTTTGCAGATGGAGGAATTACACAAATACGAGCTACAAAAAAAGCAATAGAAAAATACAAATTAAATATACCTGTATATGGAATGGTAAAAAACGATAAACATCAAACAAGGGCATTAATGGATGAGAATAGAAATGAATTAGAAATATCAGAAAATTTAATGAATTTAATTACTAGATTTCAGGATACTGTGCATGATACAGCAATTACATATCATAGAAAAATAAGAGACAAACAAATAACAAAGTCAGAATTAGATGAAGTTAAAGGAATTGGAAAAGCAAAAAAACAAGCTTTATTAAAGGAATTTGGAAGTGTAGAAAAAATAAAACAAGCTAATATTGAAGAACTAATGAAGGTAAAAGGAATAACTCAAAATATTGCAGAACAATTAAAAAAATAATCCAAAAATTGACTTTTTATGAAAAAATGTTATAATAAATATAGGTTATTTGTAAAAAAAGAAACTAGAGAAATATAGTTTTAAAAAAGTCAAGGAGGAATTCGTTATGAGAAGACGGATAAATAAGAAAAAATTAAGAGATGAATTGTTAATGCTTATGATTGCAATTTTAGGAATTGTGATTTTCATATGTAATATGACCAAAACAATTCCAGGAGGTGAAAATGGTCTAACAGAAATGGTAAGCTATATTATAGCGTATGGTTTCTTGGTAGGACCAGCATTAACAGTTATGGGACTGATTAGTTTCTGGGAGATCAGAAACACGAGATATCCTCGGAAAAGAACCCGCTAGTAGCGGG
>USQA01000144.1 GCA_900556695.1 uncultured Clostridium sp. | reverse complement strand
GTTTTTATAGAATGTCTGGTTTTTATTATATTAAAAATGAAGATATATAAATTATGTTTACTGGTAAATTTATTTATTACATCAATATATTTTATCATACTGATAGTTAATGTGTTGGCGAATGAACACACGATTACTCAAAACACGACACATGAAAAAGAATTGAATTATATCCGCAACTACGCGGCCAAAAATATCACTCGGGATTTGGAGGCCTTTTCCTTCAATACCTCCGTTGCGAGACTGATGGAATACCTGAACAGGTAGAATATTTGTATGATCTTATTCACTCAAGCCCTGCAAAGTCAGATATTTCTGTATATGATTATGAGCAGAAAGTTTTAGAATTGATAAATACATTAAGCATGAATATTTTGTCTGGAAATATGAAAGACATAAATGAAACCCTATTAAATATAAAAATTAATGCAAATGAGCGAAATAGAATATTAAAGACTATGAGATAAATAAAAATATTTTACATATCATAGTCAGATTATTATTTATAATTAAGGGATGTATTTAATGATTCAAGTAGCACAAAAGGACATTACAAAAATGAATTATATTGACGCAATTGTTGTTGCAGCAAATAAAAATTTGCAGACAGGAACAGGTTTATATAAAAATATTCACCGTTGTGCTGGTGAAAGGTTATTAAAAGAATGTTGTTTATTAGGAGGTTGTAAAGAAGGAGAAGCAAAAATAACAGGTGGGTATAATTTACCATGCAGGTATATTATACATACAGTTGCACCTGTGTGGATAGATGGAAACTATGGAGAAAAAGAGTTATTAGAGCGCTGTTATATTAATTCATTAAAGTTAGCGTTAAAATATGATATACATTCAATAGCGTTTTCTGCTATACCTACAGGAAGATCTACTTATCCACCGAGTATTGCAGCGGAGATAGCCATAAAAACAGTAATGGATTTTATATACAAATATCCGGAAAAAATAGATTTGATTGAGTGGGCTATATCCGGAGAACGTATTTGTAGGGCATATAGAAAAGCGTTAAAAAATGTAAATTATCTATATGATGGATATATTTAAAAGATATTGTGAAGAATATATAGAGGAATAATATACATAGTAAAGTGTTTATGTAATAAGGATACAAAGGTCGATAGCAGTAATATACAAATATCAAATGTAAAAGAAAATACATATAGAGAAAATTATAATACGATTCAAGGTGAAGAAAGTATATGTAATTTGAAAGTTTTAAGTTCTCAAAATGGAAACAACAAAAAGGTATTATCAGAGCTTGTACTGGTAATGTCTGGCTGGCGGGTCGGTGAAGCTTTAATATGGGGAATGGAACTGTTCGTTACACATATGCAAAATTAGGAAGTAATACATATACAACTAAGAAACCGAATAAGGAAGGCTCATATGTTGTAAAAGCGACAGTAGCAGAGACTGATGAGTATTATGGTGGTGTTGCAACATGTGTGTTTACTATTTCAACAAATAAGCAGGTCCCTGAAATATCAGGTATTAAATCGGCATATACGAAAAGTCTTAATTCCAAGGCTTTTAGTCTTGGAGCAAAAACAAATGGAGATGGAAAAGTTCAATACAAATCGTCTGATAAAAATGTAGTTACTGTAAATAGCAAGGCAAAATTACAATAAAAGGTATAGGAATTGCGAAAGTAACGGTATCAGTAAAAGAAACACAAATGTATAAAGCCGTTTCCAAACAAATTACAGTTACCGTTAAGCCTAAAAAAAATGAAAATTGTTAGCAGTTCTTCTGCAGCAAAGAGTACAGTAAATATAAAATGGAAAAAGGATAGTAGCGTTGATGGTTATGAGATTTTAGTGGCTACAGATAAAAAGTTTTCAAAGAACAAAAACAAATATACAATAAAATCTAAGAATAAAGCTACTAAAAAGATAACAAATTTAAAATCCGGAAAAAAATATTATGTAAAAATCAGAAGTTATAAAATAATTAACAAGAAGAAAATATATAGTGCATATAGTAGTGCTGAGAATTTGATAGTCAAATAGAATGCTATAGCAAGTATTGGAGAGGTCATGTTTACGAAACATGGCTTCTTTTGTGATTTATGGTTATTATAAATGATCAAATATATGCGAAATATGATATAATGTTATAATAGTAGTTGTGTATATGTTATAAAATTTAATAGGGGAGGTTTAATATGAGTAAAGTTCAAATTCTTAATCTTAAAAAAGTACAAGATATTTTAAAAAATGTGCAACTTCAAGATATCGTTTTTTGGATTGGAGCTGGAGTTGATTGTGGAGGTATAACAGGATTACCTTTAGGAATGGAATTAACAAAATTTGTTCTTCAGAAATCATGTGGTGAAAAAAATGCAAAAAGAATATTAGATATATGGAAAAATAGGAGAGATAATCTAGAAAGAATATTTGGTGAAAAGAATGCAATGGCAGAAATACCAAGATTAGAAACAATAATAGAGGCCATACGTATTTACGAGAAAAATCAAATTAAAAAATTTTCATTTATAAATGGTCTAAAATCATTTTCGAGCAATATACATGGCTACAACTATCTACATTATATTTTAGCATATTGTTTACATAACGGTTCGAATATTGTTACTACAAACTATGGAGATTTTATTGTTAGGGCATATCTTGATATGTATAAAGATGGAAAGGTTCATTTAAAAAAAGAGGGGGTATATACTTATTGTACAGATCATAATAATGCAAAAATATATCATATCCATGGGATCTCTAGTGATATTTCTACTATAGGGGCAAGTTTATCGAATGTAAAAAATAAACTTCCCGATAATTTTAAGAATAAAATAGCAGAATGGTTAGAAGATAAATATATTATTTTTCTTGGATATGGAGGGGTAGATAATCTAGATGTAAATCCATTGTTATATTCATTAAAGGGTATGGGAAGAGGAAATGCTATTTATGTGAAACACAGTAGGAGTGAAGAAAATATAGAAATTAATAATAATGAGTGTAGATTAATAGGATGTTTTGATAATGGAATAGTATGTCCATGTGATACAACAAATTTTTTAGAATTTTTTTCAAATGGAAAAACATATTCTCAGAGCATAACTAAGAAACAAGATTGGAAAAAAGAATTTATGAAATTGGGAGAGGAATATAATGAAAAAATGCAATATGCATGTCTTCTTTCGATAAGTTTTTATTTAGGAATTCCATATTGTCAAATATATGATCAAAATGATTGGTATAATATGTGCAGTTCATTGAAAAATATATCTTCTTGGTATAAACAT
>USQA01000143.1 GCA_900556695.1 uncultured Clostridium sp. | reverse complement strand
ATTTTACTATTATGGAGGTTTTTTATGACTTTTTGTGAACAATTAAACAAATATATAGAACAACTTGATTGTTCTTCTCAAGAATTAGCAAATGTATCTGGTTTGTCTTCTACTGTAATTAGTCGTTATCGTAATGGTGATAGAACTCCACGTATTAAAAGTAAACAACTAGAACATTTAGCAGATGGCTTATATAAAATAAGCTGTAAAAATAATATTAATATAAAACGAGAAGAAATATATTTTAATTTATCAAACACACTAAATGATATTTCTATCAATTTTGAACAATTAAGTAAAAATCTAAATGATTTAGTTTCTACTTTGAATATTAATATTGCAAAATTATCACGTTTTATTGGATATGATGCTTCTTTTGTCTCTAAAATTCGTACAGGAAATGTAAAACCTTCTAAACCTCAAGATTTTATTGAAGCAGTGTGTAATTTTGTTGTAGAAAAATTCAATTCTGATGATGATAAAAAAACAGTTTCTCTTCTTATCAATTGTCCTGTTGAAGAATTGAAAGATAACAAAACCTACCTTTCAAAATTAATAACATGGTTTTCTACTAATACCACACCTACACCTGATTATATTAATAATTTTTTAAAAAACTTAGATGAATTTGATCTAAATCAATACATAAAAGCAATACATTTTGATGAAATGAAAGTTCCTTTTGTACCTTTTTATAAATCAACATCAAAATCTTACTATGGTATAGAAGAAATGAAAAAAGGCGAATTAGATTTCTTTAAATCTACTGTACTTTCTAAATCAACAGACCCAGTTTTTATGTGTAGTGATATGCCAATGGAAGATATGGCAAAAGATGTTGAATTCGGCAAAAAGTGGATGTTTGCAATTGCAATGACTTTAAAAAAAGGACTTCATCTGAACATTATACACAATTTAGATAGACCTTTTAATGAAATGATGCTAGGTTTAGAAAGTTGGATACCTATTTACATGACTGGTCAAGTTTCACCTTTCTATTTAAAAGGATTTCAAGATTCTGTATATTGTCATCTTAACTATGTTTCAGGTTCAACCGCTCTTACAGGAGAATGTATTAACGGTTACCATAAAAACGGAAAATATTCTTTAACAAGTAATAAATCTGAAGTCTCTTACTATAGAAAAAAAGCCGAATTATTATTAAAAAAAGCTCAACCTCTTATGGAAATTTATAGATATGATTCTAAAAATTCTTTTAATGTTTTTTTAGAGTCTAGTTCTAAAGAAAAAGGAAATCGTAGAAGAATTCTATCTTCTTTACCTATTCATACTATTTCTGATGAACTACTTTTAAAAATCTTAAAACGCAATAAAATTCCTGATAATGATATTCAAAATATATTATCAGCTGTAAAAGTACAAAAGAAACTAATGGATATAGTATTAAGTTCTAGTATTTTTAAAGATGAAATATCTGAAATTTCTAAAAAAGATTTTCATAATAACACTCCTACACTTTCACTTTCAGATAGCTTTTATGAAAATAAAATCAATTATACTTATGATGAGTATTTGGAACATTTAAAATTAACAAAAGATTTTGAAAAAAATAATATTAATTATAAATTGATAACTAATACAACTAATATTTTCAAAAATATACAAATTCTTATTTGCGAAAATAAATGGGTTATGATTTCAAAAGACAGTAGTCCTTCTATCCATTTTGTAATTAAACATCCTAAACTTAGAGATGCTATTGAAAATTTTGTACCATTAATTGTAGAAAAAGATATAAAAGATTAATAATTTTTGAAAATAATAAAATAAAAATACACCTAAATATTGATAAATTTTTATCTAATACTAGGTGTATTTTCATTTTATATATGCTCTTAATATTCTAAATATTTTTTTAAGAATTTTCCTGTATAACTTCTTTCATTTGAACATACTTGTTCCGGCGTGCCTATTGCAACTACTTCTCCTCCATTGTCTCCGCCTTCTGGTCCTAAATCTATAATATGATCACATGTTTTTATTAAATCTAGATTATGTTCAATTACAATAATTGTATTTCCTGTATCTACTAACCTTTGTAGAATTTCTACTAATCTATGAACATCTGCAATATGAAGTCCTGTTGTTGGCTCATCTAGAATATATAATGTTTTTCCTGTTGCTTTTTTTGATAATTCTGTTGCAAGTTTTACTCTTTGTGCTTCTCCTCCAGATAATGTTGTAGATGGTTGTCCAAGCTTAATATATCCTAATCCTACATCACTTAAAGTTTGAATTTTATTTTTTATTTTTGGTATTTTATCAAAAAATTTTAATGCTTCTTCAACTGTCATGTCTAAAACATCAGCAATTGTTTTTCCTTTATATTTAACTTCTAAAGTTTCTCTATTATAACGTTTTCCTTTACACACTTCACAAGGCACATAAATATCTGGCAAGAAATGCATTTCTATTTTGTGAACTCCATCACCATTACAACTTTCGCATCTTCCACCTGCTACATTAAAGCTGAATCTTCCTTTTGAATATCCTCTTAATTTTGCTTCTTCTGTACTTGCAAAAATATCACGTATAAAATCAAATACTCCTGTATATGTTGCTGGGTTTGATCTAGGAGTTCTACCAATTGGAGATTGATCTATATTTATAATTTTATCAATGTTTTGAATACCTTTTACTGCTTTACATTTTCCCGGTTTTAAGTTTGATCCATTTAATTCTTTTGCTATTGTTTTATATAAAACTTCATTTACTAAAGTAGATTTTCCTGAACCGGATACTCCTGTTACACAATTAAATACTCCAAGAGGAAATTTCACACTAATATTTTTCAAATTGTTTTCTGTTGCATCTTGAACTTCTATAACTCTCGTTTTCGTATGTTTTCTTCTCTTCTTAGGTACTGGTATTTTCTTTCTTCCACTTAAATATTGTCCTGTTATTGAGTTTTCTACTTTTTTTACTTCTTCAGCAGTTCCGTTGTGCCATAACATTTCCACCATGTGTACCAGCACCTGGTCCAATATCTATAATTTGGTCAGCTGCATACATTGTATCTTCATCATGTTCAACTACTAAAAGTGTATTTCCTAAATCTCTCAATTTTTTTAATGTAGCCAATAATTTATCATTATCTCTTTGATGTAATCCAATACTTGGCTCATCTAAAATATATAGTACTCCAGTTAAACCTGAGCCTATTTGAGTTGCTAAACGTATTCTTTGAGCTTCTCCTCCAGATAATGTTCCACTACTTCTTGATAGTGTTAAATACTCTAGTCCAACATCAATTAAAAATTGTAATCTTTTATCAATTTCTTTTAAAATTAATTCTGAAATCATTGCC
>USQA01000142.1 GCA_900556695.1 uncultured Clostridium sp. | reverse complement strand
CAATATTTGGAGATATGACTATAATTTCAAGAATAATTTATGCTCTAGTCGGAATATCAGGATTATGGGGAATAAAATTATTATTTGATGATTAAAAAAGACCGGATATTACATCCGATCTTTTATGTTTGATGAAATAAGTTCTTTTCTGAGCTTTTTAACAACAGCATCAGTATTATATTTTTTTCTTAATTCATTCAAACCTTTTCTTCGGTGGTACTTATTACCATTTCTTCTTGGCATATACTACCTCCTTATTTAAAACTTCATTTCAAAGTAACATAATTATTATAACATGGATTTCCAATAAATGCAAATAAGCTTGAAAAAAAAGTAAATATAATGTATAATTCTAATATTGTAAGGAGGAGAGATTATGCTAAGTGCAAATGGAGTTACAGTAAGATTTGGAAAAAGAGTATTATTTGAAGATGTAAATATTAGATTTGGAAAAGGAAATTGTTATGGAATTATTGGTGCTAACGGAGCCGGAAAATCAACATTTTTAAAAGTTTTATCTGGAGAATTAGAACCAAGTAAAGGTGATGTTAGTTTAGATAAAGGAGAAAGGTTATCTATATTAAAACAAGATCACTTTGCATTTGAGGATTATAGTGTAATAAATACAGTTATTATGGGAAATAAAGAATTGTATGATATTATGAAAGAAAAAGATGAGATATATGCAAAACCAGATTTTTCTGAAGAAGATGGAATGAAAGCAGCAAAATTAGAAGAAAGATTTGCAGAACTAGATGGTTGGAATGCTGAAACAGATGCAGCCATGCTTTTAAATGATTTAGGAATTATTCCTGAAAATCATTATAAATTAATGAGAGAAATAGAAGCAAAAGATAAAGTAAAAGTTCTATTGGCACAAAGTTTATTTGGAAATCCAGATGTATTATTATTAGATGAACCTACAAATGATTTAGATTTAAAAAGTATAAATTGGTTACAAGATTTCTTAATGGATTTTGAAAATACTGTAATTGTAGTATCACATGATAGATATTTTTTAAACAAAGTTTGCACACATATTGCAGATGTTGACTTTGGAAAAATTAAAGTATATCCAGGAAATTATGACTTCTGGTATGAATCAAGTCAATTAGCATTAAAACAAGCAAGAGAACAAAACAAGAAAAAAGAAGAAAAAATTAAAGAATTACAAGACTTTATTGCTAGATTTAGTGCAAATGCATCAAAATCTAAACAAGCAACATCTAGAAAGAAAACATTAGAAAAGATAGAACTAGAGGAAATTAAACCATCAAATAGAAAATACCCATATATTGATTTTAAACCAGATAGAGAACCAGGAAGAGAAGTATTACAAGTAAAAAATATAACTAAAACAGTTGATGGAGTAAAATTGTTAGACAATATTTCTTTTGATGTAAAAGAAGGAAATAAGATAGCAGTTTTAGCAGACAATGAAATAGCGAAAACAGTATTATTTCAAATAATATCTGGAGAGTTGGAACCAGATAGTGGAGAAATTGTATGGGGAACAACAATTACAAAATCATATTTTCCTAAAGATAATGCTTATTTGTTTAATTCAAATGAAAGTATAACAGATTGGCTTAGACAATATTCAAAAGATCCAGATGAAACATATGTAAGAAGCTTTTTAGGAAGAATGTTATTTTCTGGAGACGAGGCATTAAAAGAAGTTAATGTTTTATCAGGAGGAGAAAAAGTAAGATGTGTTCTTTCAAAGATGATGTTATCAGGAGCTAATTTCTTAATATTTGATGAACCAACAAACCACTTAGATATGGAAAGTATAACATCTTTAAATGAAGGAATGAAAAAATTTACAGGGAATCTTATATTTACATCACATGACCATGAATTAACACAAACTGTTGCAAATAGAATTATTGATATAAAAGAAGATGGAAATGTAATTGATAGAGAAATTACGTATAATGAATACTTAGGAATAGAATAAAAGTATAAGGAGAAATAATAAAACATGGAAAAAATCATAAAACTAATAGCAGAAGAATTAAATATAAAAGAAAAACAAGTAGAAGCGACAATAAAATTAATAGATGAGGGAAACACAATTCCATTTATTGCTCGTTACAGAAAAGAAGTTACAGGTGGTTTAAGTGATGAAACACTTAGGAATTTAGGAGAAAGACTAAATTATTTAAGAAACTTAGAACAAAGAAAAGAAGAAGTTATAAAATCAATTGATGAACAAGGAAAATTAACAGATGAAATTTTAAAAGCTGTTGCAATTGCTAAAACATTAGCAGAAGTTGAAGATGTTTATAGACCATATAAACAAAAGAAAAAAACTAGAGCAACAGTTGCAAAAGCAAAAGGATTAGAACCATTAGCTAATATTATATTTGAGCAAAAAGAAAAAAATCCAATTGAAGAAATTGCTAAAGAATACATAAATATAGAAAAACTTTCAGATGAAGATAAGAAAAACAAAGATAAAGTAGTTTCAAATGTAGAAGATGCAATTAAAGGTGCTTTAGATATTATTGCAGAAAATATATCTGATAATAGTAAATATAGAAAAGAAATAAAAAGATTATGTTATAGAGAAGGTTTAATTGAAACAAAAGCTTCAAAACCTGAAGAAAAATCAAATTATGAAATGTATTATGATTATCAAGAAGCTATAAAATATATACCAAGCCATAGAATTTTAGCTATTAATCGTGGAGAAAAGGAAGAATTTTTAAAGGTAAAATTAGAAAAGCCTGAAGATAAAATTTTAGCATATATCCAAAGAGATGTTATAAAAGGTGAAACACAATTTACAAATATGATTAAAGAAACTATTGAAGATAGTTTTAAAAGATTAATTGAACCATCTGTTGAAAGAGAAATAAGATCAGATTTAACAGAAAAGGCTGAGGAAAAGGCTATAAAAGTTTTTGGACAAAATGCAAAACAATTATTAATGGGAGCTCCACTTAAAGGTTTGACTGTTATGGGATTTGATCCTGCATATAGAACTGGATGCAAAATTGCTGTTATTGATGAAACTGGTAAATTATTGGCAACAACAACTGTATATCCTACAGAGCCACAAAATAAAGTTGAAGAAGCAAAAAAAGAGCTAAAATCTTTAATAAAAAAATATAATATAAATATGATTGCAATTGGTAATGGAACTGCATCAAGGGAATCTGAAAAGTTTGTTGCCGATATGATTTCAGAAATTGACCAAGAAGTATATTATGCTATAGTTAGTGAGGCAGGAGCTTCTGTATATTCAGCTTCTAAGCTTGCTACTGAAGAATATCCTGATATAAATGTTTCATTAAGAGGGGCAATATCAATAGCTAGAAGATT
>USQA01000141.1 GCA_900556695.1 uncultured Clostridium sp. | reverse complement strand
ATTGGCACAATAAATATTCTGCCAAATATAAAAATAAAACATATACACGCTAAATATGTAATAACATTTGTATCCATTTTCTCAACTCCAAAAAAAATGATAATAATATAATTAAATATTATTACTATAATATTTAATTAATTCATTATTACCATTTTTATGTTATATATTGGACAAATATTACTTTAACCAACTTCTTCATTATTATCCCAAAATGTAAACTCTATATCTTTAATCATATCCATCTGTAATCCCTTTGTTTTTGCTATTTTTATTAAATAATCTAATTTTGCCTGATTTGCTTTTATTTTATAACTATAATAATCTACTAGTTCCTCTTGAGCATATTCAAAATTTTTATTTGCAGCTTTTAATTCTTCTCTTGTATTTATAATAGTTTTTATTAATTCTCTTTCTTTTTCTAGTTCAGTTTTATCAATTATCTTTTCTTCCCTTATATACTCGTTTTGCATCTCTTCCTCCTTTTTATTTTTTATAACCTATTATATTCAAAATAAACATTTTTATTCAAAATTTGTTATATTTAACCTTTTTACAAAAACTCTTATATAATTAAGAAGATATTTTTAACTAATTTAGCCAAATCACTTGTTTTTTTCTTTATTTTATAGGATAATATATATGTAGTATTTTGACTTATGAAAGGATTTTTTAAATGAAATATATAGATAAGTTTTTAAAGAAATTAAATACTGATAGAAATACATTTGCAACATATACATTAACATTAATAACAGTATATTTAGCAATTGATAGAATTGTAGAAATATTATTAATGATATTTACAGGTGTATCTTATTCTTATTGGGGACCAATAAAATATACTTTTGCACTAGCTTGTCCTGTTTTTGCTTATTTATTTTCAGGTGCCTCAAAATTTTCTACTTCTAAAAAACAAAAAGTCACTTTATTTTATTTATATATAATAGGACTATATATAATAACATTATCTATGTTTACCCAATGGCTTAATATGGGTGCTTGGTTATTATTATTATCAGTACCAAATTATGTAGAAATAATTACTAAATTTTCTGATTTAGTAACACCTGCATTTGTTAGTATATCACTATATCTTCCATTAGCTACAATATTTCCTTTATTTAAATGGTTATATTTCGGTGTTAATGATAGTAAAGATCAAGTACGTTCTATATGGGATTATGGTGGAATAGATTTATCAAACAAAAAAGAAGGTACTGGACCTTACACATTTGAGGTATTTTTATGTAATGATAGCGAAACTGGTAAATCTATAACTATTCCAGAAAGTTCTAGATATCAATCTACTTTTGTATGTGGTGGATCTGGTACTGGTAAAACTTCTTTAGTATACGAACCTCTTATAGCCAGAGACTTTGAGAGAAAATATTTTTTAAGAGAAGCTTCAAAAGAAGTTGGATTTACAGCATTAAAAACTAAAATAGCATATATAAATGCACCATTTGATAACGATTATATGAACAATAACTTTTCATTAAATATGCTATCTCCTGTTGAGGGAAAAGAAGATTTATATAAAACTTTTGTTAAAAAATTAATATTAGATAGCTCAGGAAACAATATTATTTACAAAACTCTTGGTTTAACACTTATGTCTCCAGACATTGAAGTAATAGACCATATGGCAGATGTATGTAAAAACTTTAAATTAAATTATAACGTTATAGATCCAGCTAATTCATCTTCAATTGGACTTAATCCTTTTGTATATGATGATCCTTCTAAAATTGCTATAACAATATCTTCTGCGTTAAAAGCAATGTACAATGTTTCTCATGATGATGTTGGCGAAGCTTATAGAGATGATATGACAATTCAAGCAATTGAAAATTTAGCAATGATATTAAAAGAAATGTACCCTAGAATGCATGAAGGTACTCTTCCTAATATGGATGATATGTTAAAAATGTTTACAAATTTTGAGTTAATAGAAAAAATGTGTGAAATCTTGGCACATGATGATGAGTTAAGAGAAAAATACAGTGTTCAACTTACTTATTTTAGAAAAAATTTCTATCACAATGCTCCTGGTAAAGATCACATTGAAAAATACTTATTCTCAACTATAACTCAATTAGATAATTTATTAAGAATACCTGGTGTGAAAAGTATTTTATGTAATAGACATCAAAATCTAGATTTCGATAAAGCATTAGCAAATGGTGATATTACTTTTGTTTGTACTAGACGTGGAGATTTAGGTGCTTCTGCACATAAAGCATTTGGATTATTTTTCTTAATTTCTATGCAAAATGGTGTATTTAGAAGACCTGGAAATGAAAAATCTAGAGTTCCACATTTCTTATATATAGATGAATTTCCAGACTTCATATGTAAAGATACAGAAGCAATATTTACTATGTATAGAAAATACAAAATAGGAACTATGGTATCTGCACAAAGTCTTACTCAATTAGATTTATCTAGTCAAAAAGAAAATTATAAGGTTGCGATATTATCTAACTGTGCTAATAAAATATACACAGGTGGAGCAACAATTGAAGAATTAAATTGGTGGTCAGATGAATTTGGAACACACAGAGAATGGGTATATTCAAACAGTATGGATATGGATAAAATGAAATATGATAGCAAATATGGCGGAGTAAAATGGGACTTTGTAAAATACTTTAAACCTGGAAAATTACAAACTATGGCTGCTAAAGATTGTGCTTATAAAATAAGAGGATCAAATGGTAAACCAGTGGTAGGTCCAGCAAGATTAAATTACTTAGAATCAAAATATAAAGAACCTCAAAAATTAAAAAATTTTGATTTTGGAAGATTATCTGACAGTGTTACTACTGAAACTGAAGATTATGACGATCCAGCTGGTTTAAGAAATAAAAAATTTGATTTAAAAAATTTGGATTTTACAGATGAAAGAAATGAATTTGATCCAGTTCAAACTGATACTACAGATTCTAAATACTTATTTGACAATGAAGACGCAATTGTAGTTAATTTAAAAAAAGGAAAGAAAAATAATTAAAAATTTTTTTATAATAACTTTATAATATCCAATTAATATTTTGAATTAAAAGCTTGAGCAGTCCTAGCTTACGGATAACCTAAGAAACCTCGAAAGTTTTAATGAAAAATATTAATTGGATATATTATATAAAATATATGAGAAAAAAATAATCACTAATAAATAGTGATTATTTTTTATTCATATATATTTAAAATTAAAAATTAATTCCTATAAGCTCAATTAATATACCAGAAATGACTCCAATTGCATATAAAATACCAACAATTTTCAAATTTTCTTTTATCCCTTTATTTATTTTAAATAAAACTGCAAGTCCAACTCCTGCT
>USQA01000140.1 GCA_900556695.1 uncultured Clostridium sp. | reverse complement strand
TGCTGCAAATCCTACAAATAAAAAGTCAATTATTATACATCTTGATAAAACAGGTAACATTTCTCTAAATTCTTCTGATAATGTTGATAATTGTATTACATGCATAATTAATATTCCTAGATATGCAAATAATGTAATTGCAGCTACATTACTTTTCTTAATTTCTTGAGCTAAGAAAATCAACAATGCTGTTGCTAATACCATCAATAATAATGTTAATGGATCTGATATGTTAAATAAAATCATATTATTACCTCTCTTTTCTTTTGTTTTTATACGTAACTATATATTACCACTATATTTACTTTTTTTCAATAAATATATATCATTTTTTTGATTACATTTTTATTACAAAATAATTTCAATTTATACCTTGGTTTATTTTAATTTTTCTTCTATTAATTTTGCAATGTCTTTAGCTTTTTTTGTTATATATTCTTGGTCTTCGCCTTCTATCATAACTCTTACTAGTGGTTCTGTTCCTGATGGTCTAATAAGTACTCTTCCATTTCCAGCAAATTCTTTTTCTAATTTTTTAATTGCTTCTTTTATGTCTTTATTTTGTTCATAGTCATATTTTTTCTCTGAATTTACTTTTGCATTTATTAAAACTTGTGGATATAATTTTATTAAATCTCCTAATTCAGATGCTTTTTTCTTTTCTTCTAATATTGTTTTTATTAACATTAGAGATGTTAATATTCCATCTCCTGTTGGATTATAATCTAATAAAATTACATGTCCTGATTGCTCCCCTCCTAAATTATATCCTTCTTTTAGCATTTTTTCTAAAACATATCTATCTCCAACTTTTGTTTGTAATAATTGTAATCCATTTTCCTTTGCATATTTGTTTAGTCCTAAATTACTCATTACAGTAGCTACAATTGTGTCTTTGTTTAATTTTCCTTTTTTCTTTAAACTTCTTGAAATTATAGCTAATAGTTTATCTCCATCTATTTCATTTCCTTTTTCATCTATTGCTAAACATCTATCTCCATCACCATCATATGCAATTCCTAAGCTTAATTTATTTTCTACAACAAATTTTTTCAATCCTTCTAGGTGTGTTGAACCACAATTGTCATTTATATTTATTCCATCTGGATTATTATTTATTATTTTATATTTAATTCCTAATGTTTTAAATACTTTTTCTGCAACTACTGAAGTAGCTCCATTTGCTGTATCTATTCCAACAATAAAATTATTATTTAAATTTTTTTCAATTTCATCATCAAAGTTCTTTCTAAAGAAATATACATATTCATCAATTAAATCTAAGCAATATTCTGAAACTCCTATTTTTTCGTTTTCTGCTGTCAATTCTTCTAATTTTCCTGATTCCATTACTTCTTCTATTTCTTCTTCTAATTCGTCAGAAATTTTCATTCCTTTGTTACTAAAATATTTAATTCCATTAAATTCATATGTATTATGTGAAGCTGAAATCACAACACTTGCATCAGCATTTAATTTTCTAGTTAAATACGCTACTGCTGGTGTTGGAATAACACCTAATAATTTAACATTCGCACCATAACTTAAAAAGCCTGCTACCATTGCGCTTTCTATTAAAGTTCCTGATATACGAGTATCTCTTCCTATTAATATAGTAGGTGTATGATCTGAATGTTTTGACAAAACGTATGCCCCTGCCTTTGCAACTTTATACACTAATTCTGGTGATAATTCTGTATTAGCAATTCTCCTTATTCCATCTGTACCAAAATATTTTCTCATATTACTTACTTCCTTTCAGTTGTTAAATTTGATTTTTAAATAAAATTTTTTCTATTTTCTAAAAAATTTCTTTACTATTTTATCAAAATCAATTCCACTTGACATTTCTATTTTTTCTTTAAATGTTAATTCTATTTTATTCGGTTCTACAATATCTATTCTTTTATTTTGCAATGCTAATTTTGGATTTATTGTAGTTAATTTCTCTAGCTTTTCTTCACCTATTATAGCTGATATTTTTTTATTAATTGTAGGAATTAATGGATAAATTGTATTTTGTCTATGCACATCAGTTCCTAAAAAATGTACCATATTATTTTCTAACATCTTTTTAGCTATTATTCTTGCTTTTTCTCCGTATTGACCTATTATACTTCCATAATTGCATTGCATAAGTACGCCTTTTTCAATCAAATCATATATTAGCTCTGGATCCTTTTGTACAAAACTATACCTTTCTGGATGAGCTAAAACAGGAACTAACTTATTTTGCATCATTTCATATATAATATTATATAAATTAAGTGGTTCATTGTTCATTGGCAATTCAAAAAGCACATAACTTGTGTCATTAATAGTTGATGCTTTAGCATTTTCTAATAATTCCATTATATTTTCTGATAAATATATTTCATTTCCTAAATATAATTTTATACTTATATCTTTGTTTTTTAAATTTTCATATATAGCATTAATCCATACTTCTCTTTCTGGTGTGTTTGTTTCATAATATCCTTCAATATAATGTGAAGTAGAAATAATTGCCTCAAATCCTACACTCTCTGCTTCTTTTATTAAATTAAATGTTTCTTCTATACTTCTCGAACCATCATCTATATTTGGTAATATATGTGAATGAAAGTCTATCATTTTTTCTGCTCCTTCTTTGTTCATTTATTTGTATTTATTTTTTTGAATCCATATATTCATTGATTTGTTGAAAAATCTCATTTGTCTTTTCTTTTGAAATCTTTTCTCCATTTTCTATTTGTATACGACTTTTTAGTGCTTTAGGTAACTCATCATTTTTTATTTTCCTTGATGAAGGTGTTTTTTTTACGTTTGTTGGATTACTTTTTATAGTTTTTGAACCATAATAATATGATTGTTCATATTTCTTTGGTGATATAGGAATTTTGTTTACTATAACACCTGAAATATCTCCACCTATATTTTTAATATTATTTACAATCTTTTTCAAATCTTCTTTTTTGGTTTGTTTACTTGCTATTACAATAACTGTAGAATCAACTAATCTAGCTAATATTAAAGCATCTGTAACTAATTGACTAGGTGTTCCATCTACTATTACAACATCAAATTCTTCTTTTAATTTTTGTAACAAATCTATCATCTGTGATGAACTTAGTAATTCAGATGGATTTGGTGGTATATCACCTGCAACAATTAAGTATAAATTATCGATCTCTGTTTCACGTATATAATTATATATACCATTTGAATCAGCTGCATCTTCTTCAAAACCAACTCCTGATAAATAATTTGATAATCCTGGTCTTGGTGTTTCTCCAAAAATTGAATACTGTCTTCCTTTTCTCATATCCGCATCTACCAAAATAACTTTTTTACCAGCTTGGGCAAAAGTTACAGCCAAATTGGATGATACCCAACTC
>USQA01000139.1 GCA_900556695.1 uncultured Clostridium sp. | reverse complement strand
TTTAGTGTGTTTTTTACTTAATAAATTCTTTGTAATAATCTCTTCGCAAACATCTAGTATAGCATTTCCATATTCTTCGATTTCAGCAGAGTATTTTTCTATTTTTTTTCTATTGTCTTCTGTAAAATAAAGTTTGTAGCGTTCTTTATGAATAGCCTGAAAATATTCAAATACAGTTATTAAAGATTTGTATATTTCGTGCTTTTGTATATTTTGCGTAATTTTAAGAACTATACTTGGAATTAAATACAAAGCCCAAAGTGAATAACATACAAACATACATATTGTAGAAAAAGTATCTGCTTTACCTATCAAAAATTTTATGGTAATGTAGAAAAGTGCTCCTAAAGAGATTGTCCAACTAACTTTCCGTGTTATTTTCTTTTTTGTCATAATGAAATCCTCCTAAAAAAATTTTTTTAATATTGTGACAACCCTCTGATGAAAAACGGAGTTGAAAAGTTTAACTTATGCTTATTATATCACAAATTAACATAATCTGCAAATTTTTAAAAAATAGATATAAGCATTTTTTATACTTATTTTATATAATATATAATGCAAATATGTTTTTTGCATGTGACGCAACTATTGATTTTTTAAAGCTATTATAATTTGATGTTTAAAAATATTTTAATAAAAATTTAAGTGATTTTTTTGACATTATAAATGTTAATTGTTTCTTTTACAAATAAGATATTATATTTATATAAACTTTTTGAATCTTGTTTTACAGGTTGATATATAGACATTTGTTATAAAATAATTATTTTAAGGAGGTAGTATTATTATGATGATTATTATTATTGGAGTAGTAGGATTCTTGTTGTTAGGAGAAAAATTTAGTGAGAGTTCTGATTATGGATTTGTAGCTGATGAAAATTCTATTTGGCATGATGAATATGAAAAAGAATTAGAAAATCTTTATAAGGAAGCTGAAAAGAAGAATATAACCCTAAGTGCCAAAGAAATCAATATGGTATCTATGAAGGTTAATAGAAAGGCTAAAGTATTTGAACGGAACTTATTGAAAATTTTTATATTTTCATGTATTTTTACAGTATTATGTCTAAAGTTTGGCAGTTACGAAAAAAATGAAATTACAAAGTATGATTTGTTACCTATTAAAGATGAATCTATTTTATATGGACAACCAAAAGAAAAAATATATTATATTGCTGAAAATGTAAATAAGGATAATTCATATATGTTTTTTTATGAAAGTGAGGAAGGTCCTAAAAAAATGGAAATAGTAGCTGATAATATAATCAAATATGAAAATATTGATTGCAAGCAGTGTGTAGTAAAAGAAATAAAAACATCTCAATTAAAATATGCATGGCTACATAGAATTTTATTTTTTGACTTTAGGGACAAGATAATATTATCGGAGAACTACAAGTTTTATGCACCAAAAGAGAGTTATATAAAAACTTTTAGCTATTAGAAATTTCAAATAACAACTATTCATCCAAAACAATCTATGTGTTTTTTCATGTAGATTGTTTTGGGTGATAGAGGTATTTATTTAAACAAAATTACAATTTTATGATATAAATTATGCATAAATAAAATGGAAATAACAAATAATGAGTTTTGAATATTTAAATTAAAAAGAAAAATTAGAAGAATCAAGATAATTATAAAGGAGTAAAGTAATGGAATTAAATATAGTTGTAAAAAATAGAAGAAGTATTAGAAAATATAAAGATATAAATATACCTAATGAAATAATTGAGGATTTAATAGAATTTGCAAGACTTGCACCATCAGCAAAGAACAGACAACCCTGGGAATTTGTAATTGTAAAAGATAAAGCTAAAAATAAGATTGCGAATATTATGAGTGAGAAAGAGGAAAAATCAAAAGTTACCTTAAAAACAAAAGTATACAATGCAAATAGCAGTGTTGAAGCCACTGCAAATATTGTAAGACAGGCTCCGATTTTAATATTAGTATTTAAGCCTAAAGAAGATAATTGGATTATAGGAGATTCCTTATCAATAGGTGCAGCAATAGAACATATTTGCTTAAGAGCGACCGATTTGGGATTAGGTTCTTTATGGATAAGAGACATTGTGTACACTCAAAAAGAAATTACTGATTTAGTTGGTAAAAGTGATATGGAATTAATATCTGCAATTTCAATAGGCTATCCAGATGAAAATCCAAATCAAAGATCTAGGAAAAAAATAAATGAAATCTTGGAG
This sequence comes from uncultured Clostridium sp., assembly GCA_900556695.1. GTDB lineage: Bacteria > Bacillota > Clostridia > TANB77 > CAG-508 > CAG-269. The sequence goes on along the minus strand of USQA01000139.1, from coordinate 1,182 downwards.
TGGTATGAAGATGAAAAATAAAGAAGGATACAAAAACACTATGTGTTTTTACCTTCTTTTTTATTATCTTTCATAATTAATTCAATTAAACTTTTAATCTGTTCTTTTTGTGCTTTAGTAGGAGGATTATAATCCTTTATGTTAAACCCCATTTTTAAAAGGCCTAAAGGGTCATTTGAGTTTTCTGGATTTTTAATATCTGATTTACCTAATAAATAATCTGTACTACAATTGAATGTCTCAGATAACTTATTTAAAATATCTATAGATGGCATATTTTTATCATTTTCATAATTAGCTATGTTTGAACGTGAAGTATTTATTTTTTTTGCTAATTCTTCCTGTGTCAAATTGTTTTCTTGTCTAATTTTTTTTAGATTGTTTCCAAAGCTCATAAGTATGCTCCTTTCTAAAAAATTATATCATTTTATTGTCAGAGTTGCAAACATTTTTTAAGAAAAAGACAAAAAACTATTGACAGCACAACAAACATTCTATATAATGACAGTATAACAAACAACGCAAAAAGTACTGTGAGGAATAAAAATGGAACGGATGTTAAACTATAAAAATGAAAAAATTTTTTATTTTTTCTTGACAGTATATCAAACAAAAAAGCTGCAAAATTAATAAAAGCTCATAATAAACTACCCTAAATAATTGCTTTACTAAATTATGCACAATGGAGAAAAATAGGAGGAAAACTAATGAAAAAAATAGACAAGAATAAGTTGCATCAACTTATAGGACAAATATTATTGTATATCAGTTTATATTTATTAGCGATTGGAATGTTAGTACTTGGATTTATAAAAAATACTATTTATTAGAAAATAATTAATAAAGTATGTTAAAAATCAAATGAAAAATTCATATAGCTAACATAGTTCATGTTAGAAAACAAAGTGATACTCAGAATACAAGATGAGCAAAAAAATGACAAATTTTGACTTTTTTTTCTTTACTTTTTTAGTTAAATTTGTATATAATATAAAAAATAGAAAAGATAGGAACGATTTGGCGACCGGTAACTATCTTTTCTATCTACGCTATACACAAAAAATGTATGCTTATTTATATTTTAGCATGTTGAATATATTATGTCAATAAAATTAGATTGGAAAATAATTGGATGTATTTAAAATGATGTAAGTATTAGATATACTGATTTTTAATTTATAT
>USQA01000138.1 GCA_900556695.1 uncultured Clostridium sp. | reverse complement strand
CACTTGAAAAGTGCGAACATAAAAATAGTTTCATCAATATTCTCCTTTATAAATTACTATTTCTAGCTTAGATTATATCACTTTATATTTTATTATACAATCATTTAAGCATTACAACTTTATCTTCAATATCAGAATCTTCTCTATATGCATAATTCATATTTAAAAAACTATTACATAATTGTATTAATGAAGCTTCATCTAATATCTCTGTTTTTATATCGCATCTTTCAAACTTATTACTTAATTCCATACACCTCTTTAATAAGTCTTTCTCACAATTATCAGTTCTTTTAGAATTAATCATTATAAAACTTTGCCTTTCAACTATTTCTCCATTTAAAGACATTCTTTGAACTTCTTTCAAGTGTGTTTTTAATAATCTTTTTTGAATTGCATTATCGGTTGTACCTATTATCTCTGACAAATATTCTTGCAACGGAGAAATATCAACTGCTCTTGCAATATTAAAATATTTGATATCTTCTTGTTCTGAAGATAGTTCAGCTGATAAATCATTTATTAAATTTTCTTTTTCTTTATCTGTTAAAAGTTGTGTATTTATTGAATATATTTTTATTCCTGTAATTACATTTCCATCTCGTGTATAAATATAATTATTTCTAATATCTAATATGCCAACTTCTTCATTACAAGTTTTTTTTTTATCCTTTTTCTTAAATAGACTAAACAATATCATCCCTCCATTTATTGTAATATTTATATCTATATTGTTTTTGAATTTTACTAAACTCAATCATGTATTTTATCTGACTTACAACACATAAGTTATTATCATCTTTTGTAGTTGCTATTATTGTTCCTGCTACTCCTATGAATTCAATTACAACTGGTAGCAAAAAATTATCTTTTAATTTATAAACTATGAAACTAATCGGTAGTAAAGCAACTAAAACTATTACTGTAGATATAAGTTCTTTTATTCCATAACCTTTAAAAAATTCTAATCTAGTTTTCACATTAGTTGGTATATATAGCTTATATTCATTATTTTCATCCATTAAAAATCTCGACCTCCTCCACCGTGTGGAATACCACTACTTCCTGAATATTCATAATAATTTTGAACTAATGTTAAAATTACAAATATTAATTCTGCAATAATTCCAAAAACTATGGTGTTCTTTATTTTCTTTTTATATGTCCCTTGAGCATCTTCATCATATATCATCTTTGTTAAACAAAATATCACTCGGAATGTAACTCCAAGTGGTATTATCACAACTCTCAATAAACTTATTATTTCATTTAGTATTTCCATACTTATCCTTTCTTTAATTGACTAAACTTTCTTTTTATTTGACTAGACAATTCCATTGTCTTACTTGTAGTAACTATTACATTACTAATACCTCCTGTTCCTCCACCAAGCATAAACTCTTGTATGAATTTAGGAGTTTTTATCGCCATTATAATTGCTGCAATACCAAATAACATTTTTACATTTAGAATTAATATTATTGCTATCTTGCATAATATAATTTGCACTAAAACTGTTAGCACACTTTTAAATAATTTCTCTGAATAGGATTTAAAAACTCCTCCATCAGGATTTACTAGCCCAACACAAGCTAAAGGAAATCCTAATTTTAATACAAACATTTCTAAACTTCTCATAAGAAATTGTATGTATAAAACAAATAACAATATCATTGCTATTAGAGCTACTATTGCTGTAAATAACCCTGTTGTTGCTATATTTGCAATAGCTGTTGTTAAAGATACATTATCAGTAAAGTTCATCGCAGTCAGTATTGAATTTCCAAATGAAGTAGCAACTTGAATAACCCAGTCATATAGTACGGAAAAACTTACTGCCACTACTATTGCTCTTATAAAATAAACAATGTATGTAAGTGGTGGAGTATCTGATTCTCCATCAGTCCACATTACATACATATCAAAACCTTTTTTCAAAAATTTTAACACTATCAAAGAAATTGATAAGCTTAAAATTAGTGCTTTTAAATTAGAAAAACTTATTACATTACTTCCAAAGTTTGTAGTTAAATAGTTTTCCGAATTAAAACACATATCAATTAAGCCATTAAAAGCTGAATTTATAACATTATCTGCTCCACCAATTATACTGGTTATTAGTCCAGTTAAAATTGATTCCAAAAAATGTACCTCCCTTTATCTATAATATCCTATGATTAAGTTAATTAATCCACTTGCAACGACTACACCTACACAACAAATTATTGCTATTTTTATTCTATTGTCCCATCTCTTTCCGTCCATATCATCACTAGATGATTTTCTTAATAAATAGTATCCCACTAATAAAATTGTTAATGTTGGAGCTAAAATTAATAACCAATTAGTTAAATCTGTTATTAAATTTTGTGTACCTGTTGCAATTTTGCTGTCTTGCACTCCTGCAAAACAAGTACTTGTGCAACATAAAAGACTTGTTATAACAAGTCCTGCTTTTCCTATTTTTCTTGTATATTTTTTTATTTTTTCTGTTATCTTTTCTCTCATACATAAATTCTCCTATCTATATAAATTCCATATTCCCCATAGTTTTATATCTTCAATTTCTTTTTGTTCTCTTGCTTGTTCTCGTTTTAATCTTAGTTGCCTATTTTCTTCTTGATTTCCCATTCCAAACAATTTATTAAATCTCCACTTAGAAATATCAGGCAATTTTGTTATTATAGGATATAATCCTGCTTGAATGACTAAAACATAAGGTCTTTCTATTCTTAAAATTTCATCTTCTGTAAGTAATGCTCTGCTTATTAAGTTCATTGATTCTGAGTTACTACCATTTTGATTCTTTGTATAGCTACTAGATCTGCTATAAGTAGAAGTAGTATAAGTTCCAAGTTTTTTTGAAATTATACTTGCTGTTTCATTACTTGCTGTTTTTAAATATATCCAAGTTTGGCAGTTATCTCTAATATTTTCTGCGACTTCTTTTCCATACTTGTTATCCAGTTGTGAAAAAGATTGAAGAAATAAATTAAATCTTATTTTTCTCCCTCCTGCAACAGTAAGCATATTGCTAAAAGCAGGTATTGTTGTAAAATTTCCAAACTCATCTAATATGTAATTTACTCTTGTTTTTAATTCTCCTCCTCGTTCATCGGCACTTTCTACAAGTGATACATAATTTTGATAAATAAATAAACTTGCTAAAGAATAATAAGTCGTTTTTTCATCAGGAAGAATAATATAAGTAACTGTTTTTTCTTCTCCTGCTTGTTTTAAACTAAAATCACTTTTGCAAGTCATTCCGTATATGCTTTTACTTGTAAATAATCTTAATGTTGTTAAAGCAGATGTAAAAAAAGATCCAACAACAAAAGATGCTGAAAAAGTAAAAGTAACAATAACAGCAAACAAAGAATTAGATCCTGATAAAACACCTGATGGATGGACTTTAGGCGAGGATAGGA
>USQA01000137.1 GCA_900556695.1 uncultured Clostridium sp. | reverse complement strand
TAAAATAAAAAAAGTACATTATAAAAAAATTAAAATTCTTGACAAGAATATACATTTTTTGATTTAATTAGACAAGTGAAAAAAGAGAGGAGGAATATGATTATACTAACAGTATATATCATAAAGAAATAATGAAGAATTTAATTGATATAAAAGATTTATCAGTAGAAGAAATTAATAATTTAATTGAAGTAGCTAAAGACATTATCCAAAACAAAGAGAAATATTCTCATAAATGTGATGGTAAAAAATTAGCTACTTTATTTTTTGAACCAAGTACTAGAACAAGACTAAGTTTTGAAGCTGCTATGATGGAATTAGGAGGAAATGTTTTAGGATTTTCAGAAGCGTCTTCTAGTTCTGTATCAAAAGGAGAAAGTGTATCAGATACAATAAGAGTAGTTGGATGTTATAGTGACATTATTGCAATGAGACATCCAAAAGAAGGTGCACCACTAGTTGCTTGTCAAAAATCAACAGTACCAATTATAAATGCAGGAGATGGAGGTCATAACCATCCAACTCAAACATTAACAGATTTATTAACAATTCACTGTGAAAAAAATAGATTAGACAACTTAACTATAGGAGTTTGTGGAGATTTAAAATTTGGTAGAACGGTACACTCTTTAATTACTGCAATGTCAAGATATAAAAATATAAAATTTATTTTAATATCACCAAAAGAATTAAAAACACCAGAATATGTGAAAAAAGAAATTTTGGAAAAAAATAATATGGATTATTGCGAAACAGATGATATTGAAGAATATATAGATGAACTTGATATTTTATATATGACAAGAGTTCAAAAAGAAAGATTTTTTAATGAAGATGATTATGTAAGATTAAAAGATTATTATATTTTGAATAAAGAAAAATTAGAAAAAGCAAAAGAAGACTTATGTATTATGCATCCATTACCAAGGGTAAATGAAATTTCAACAGATGTAGATGATGATAAAAGAGCATGTTATTTTAAACAAGCAGAATATGGAAAATATATAAGAATGGCATTAATCTTAAAACTATTAGAAATAAAATAGTAAAAAAGATAATATATTTTTTAGAAAGGAATGAAATAAAAAGTGAATATAGATAGTATAAAAAATGGATTTGTAATTGACCATATACAAGCAGGAAAAGGAATGGAGATTTATGAGAAATTAAATCTAAATAATTTAGATTGCCAAGTTGCAATTATTACAAACGCTAAGAGTAAAAAAACTGGAAAAAAAGATATAATAAAAATAGATGAAAATATCAATATAAATATAGATACATTAGGATTTATTGATCCTAATATTACAATAAATATTGTAAAGAATGACAAAATAGTAGAAAAGTTTCATCCACAAATACCTGAGAAACTAGTAAATATTGTAGAGTGCCAAAATCCTAGATGTATAACATCTGTTGAAAAAGATTTAGAGCAGATATTTATTTTAACAGATAAAGAAAATCAAACTTATCGTTGTAAATATTGTGAAATGAGTCTAAAAAGGTAAAATCCTTAATATTATTTATTAAGGATTTACTATTTTTTAATAATAAAAAAGGTCTATACAAAATTTAAAATTAGTTATATAATATAAAAAACTTGAAACAAAACTTTGTTACTTGTGGATTATTAATAATCGAAAGGATTGATTAAAAAATGAAATTAAAAGAAGTATTAGTAGGCTTAGAAGGCTTAAAGGGAAAGGGAAACTTAGATTTAGACATTAAAGGAATTGAAAAAAATTCTAGAGAAGTTAAAGAAGGATACTTATTTGTAGCAATTAAAGGATTTGCTGTAGATGGACATAATTTTATAGAAAGTGCTATAAAAAATGGAGCAACTGCTATATTAGTTCAAGAAGGATGTGATTTAAAATCATATAATATTCCAGATGAAGTTGTAATAATTATGGCAAAGGATTCTAGAGAAGCTTTAGCAATATGTTCATCTAATTTTTATGGAAATCCATCAGCTAAATTCAAGTTAATAGGAGTAACAGGAACAAAAGGAAAAACAACAACAACTTTTATGATAAAAGAAATATTAGAAAAATCAGGAAAAAAAGTTGGATTAATAGGAACAATTGCTACTTATATTGATGGCAAAAAAATAAAAGATAATGATAGAACAACACCAGAAAGCTTGGAATTACAACAAATTTTTGCACAAATGGTAAAAGAAGGTGTTGAAGTAGTTGTGATGGAAGTATCATCACAAAGCTTAAAATTACATAGAGTAGATGGATGTAATTTTGACATAGTATTATTTACAAATTTTTCAGAAGATCATATTAGTCCAAACGAACATCCAGATATGCAAGACTATTTTAATTCAAAATTAAAATTATTTAAAATGTGCAAAACAGGAATAGTAAATACAGATGATCTACATGGAGCTAAAATTCCAGGATTATTCCCAGATAACAATATAACAACATATGGAATTGATAACTATGCAAATGTATTGGCAAAAGATATAACAATTACAAATTCATATGTAGATTTTAAAGTAAAAATAACAGATAGAAATGAAAGAGTTAAAACTGGAATTCCAGGAAGATTTAGCGTGTATAATTCATTAGCTGCTATTTGTGTAGCTCAAAAATTCGGGGTAAGCCCAGAAAATGTAAAAGAAGCTCTAGAAAATGTCAGAGTTCCAGGAAGATCAGAATTAGTAGATAATAAACTAGAAATACCAATAATGATAGATTATGCGCATTCACCAGAAAGTTTACAAAGCATATTACAAGCAGTAAAAAGCTATACAAGAGGAAGAGTTATATCTGTATTTGGCTGTGGAGGAGATAGAGATACAAGTAAAAGAGCAATAATGGGAGAAATCTCAGGAAAAATTGCAGATTACACATTTATAACTTCAGATAATCCACGTACAGAAGATCCACAAAAAATAGTAGAACAAATTGAAGATGGAATGAAAAAAACAAAAGGAAAATATACAGTTATTGTTGATAGAGTTGAAGCTATAAAAGAAGCTATAAAAATGGCAAATAAAAGAGATATAATAGTTTTAGCGGGAAAAGGTCATGAACCATATCAAGAAATTAATGGAGTTAAACATCCTTTTGATGAAAGAATAATAGTAAAAAAATTAATAGAAGAAATAGAAAAATTTAAAGAGTGTTATTCTAACAGAAAAGATGAAGAGTTTTATAAAAATACATCTAATGATATTAAAAGATATTCTTTAGCAAGTATGGCATAGACTATTGACTTTAAAATAAAAGAAATGTATTATTTTATTAGGTGGTATAAATGGAAAAAACAGAAGTATTTAATAAAGAATATAGTTATATAAAAAATGATAGATATAAAAAAATAGCAAAGGAATTAGTATCATTACTTCCTGATTATTTTTTTAAAGTAGCAGCATCTTCAACAGGCAAATATCATCCATCATTTTCTTTAGGTGATGGCGGACTTGTAAGACATACTAAAGCCGCTATTAGAATAGCAAAAGAACTTTTGGACAATAATAGTATTGGACATAAATTT
>USQA01000136.1 GCA_900556695.1 uncultured Clostridium sp. | reverse complement strand
TTTTAAGATAAATTCTTTATTATCTTTGTTGTTTATTACCTCTTGTATTTCCATTGTATTTTCCTTCTTATTTTTCATATTTTGCTATACATGCTTTTATTTTTATTCCTTGCTCTGTAAACATTTTTTCATGTTCTGTTTCTATATTATCTTTAAATATTGGTTCTTTATGTAAATCATATGTTTTACTTACAACTTTAAATCCACTTTCTTCTAGATAAATTAAACTTGATTCAAATAGTCCATCATCATCTGTTTTAAAGTATATCTCTGCATTAGGTTGTAAAAATTGTTTGTATTTTTCTAATTGTTTTGAATGTGTTAGTCTTTTTTTTCTGTGTTTTCCTTTTGGCCATGGATTACAAAAATTAATATAAATTCTTTCAATGTTATCTTTTTCATCTAGTATTAGATTAATTCTTTCAATATCAAATCTAGTTATAATAACATTTTCTGGCTCAATATTTTCCTCTTTGTATGTGTTTTCTATATTTCTTTTTGCTAATCCTAACATTGCATCAACTAAATCTATTGCTATATAATTTGTATTTTGATTTTCTACAGCTAGCTTTGATATAAATTGCCCTTTTCCGCATCCTAATTCTAGATGTATTGGATTGCTAGTTTTTGTAAAATGTTCTTTCCATTTTCCTTTCCATTCTTCTGGGTTATCTTCATAAAACTTACTTGCTTCTAACTCTGGTCTTGCCCACTTTTTATATCTTATTCTCACTTATATTCCTCCGTTTTGTTTTATTAGTATTATTTCTTCTATTGCCAACTTAATATTGGATATCCATCATTTGTGCTTCCTATATCCTTTTTAAATTCTGTTCCCAAAGTTTTATATAGTTCTTTTAATTCTGATGATGTTTTTACTTCTGCTGACCCAGTTTTATCTTCTGCTGTTGTTGTATTACTTATTCCTATTCCGCCACTTGCTACCCCTTGCAAATAGAAACAGTTAGATACCGTTCCATTATTTTCTACTGAACCAACAATTGCTCCAAAATTATTACCACTTAATACTCTTCCTATAGAATAACAATTTTGTATATTTCCGTTTATTAGTTCCATTAATCCCACCATAATTAGTTGATGCACTTATATCTGCTGTATTATAACAATTTTTTAAGGTACTTCCTGCAAGATTTTCACCTGCAATTCCCCCTATAGATCCATATCCTGACACTTTCGCTATATTATAACATTCCTGAATTGTTCCACCTTTATTTGTACCAGAAATTCCTCCTGTTTCGGCATATACACTTATAATTATGTTATTACTACATTTTTTTATTGTTCCTGTATTATATCCTGTTATTCCTCCTGCATTGTCTGTAATACCATTTCCGCTTATTTGTCCACCTACAGTCTTACAAGATATAATCTGGCCTTTATTATAAGATGCTATCATTCCAAAATAAGATATTGAGTTTACATTACAACTAATTTGGCCTGCATCTATTTTTATATTTTTTATAGTTCCTTCATTTATACCAAATAATCCTTGATAATCTCCAGTTGCCATTATATATAAATTACTAATTGTGTAATTTCTACCATTAAATGTCCCTTTAAATGTTTTTGCTGTACTATTTCCTATTGGAGTCCAACTTCCTATAGTTGATGAACATACTGAAGATAAATCAATATCATTCATTAATACTACTATCTTTCCTTCAAATGTGTTACCACCATTAACTTGATTAGCAAATTCCTTTAGCTCTTCTGCAGTTGTTATTTTTAAGTCTGCTTCTATATTATTAGAATCATTTTTCATTTTTTCTTCATATAGTTGTGCCATTTTTTCATCATCACTATTTTCCTTATAATTATTTTCTATAGATTTTAATTGCTTTTTCTGGTTAATGACTTTATTTTGGCTTCCCATAAATATTCCTACAAGTATAAATGACATTAAAAGACATGCAGATAATGTAAATACTGTAACAGAACCTCTTTCACTTTTTATCATCTTCTTTAGTTTCCTTTCTCGTTTTTTTTATTATATATTATTAGAAAAATTTGTCAACTCTTTTATAATATTAAAAAACCAGAATTAAGATTTTGTAAGCAGTGCAAACTGCTTACAAAATCTAATTTCTGCCATATTTATCTTCTACAGAAAGTTATCATACTATGATAACTTTCCTAGAATATAAAAAAAGAGTAGCTTATAGCTACTTTTTGTTGACTTATGCAAGTCCATATTTCTTTTTGAATTTGTCTGCTCTTCCACCAACTGTTTCTTGTCTTAAGTTTCCTGTCCAGTATGGATGACATTTTGAACAAACATCTACTTTTATATCTTTTTTTGTTGAACCAACTTCTAAAACATTTCCACATGCACATGTGATTGTTGTTTGGTTGTATGTTGGATGTATTCCTTCTTTCATTTCAATTTCACCTCTTTTTCGTTTTTTATAACATGACTGTTTTTTATAATAACATATTATCAAAATTTTTTCAAGTACTATTTTGTGGTATTTTCATTTTCTTGTTCACTAAATATATATTGTGCTGATTGTAATAGTTCTTTTTTTAGTGACATTTTATGTACTAATTTGCCCATTACATTAAATACACATGCTATTATTAATATTAACATACCTATTTTCTTCCAATATTTTTTTAGCATACTTTTTCTCCTTCTCAAAATAATACATTTCTATTATACTGTTATTTTGACAAAATGTCAATGAAAATTCATAAAAATACTACTTTTTGTATTTCTCTATTTTCAATTAATTCATAAATTTGCTTGTTATTTTTTATATCCTCAATATTTTTTCCATGCATTGTAAAAATACCTTTTACTCCTGAATATAGAGCATAATGTATTGCTTCTACATCTTCTTTACTTCCTATTTCATCACATGCAATTATTTCTGGGGCCATTGTTCTTATTAACATATGTATACCTTGATTTTTTTCTACATTTTCTATAATGTCTGTTCTTATTCCTACATCATTTTGTGGAATTCCTTTATACATTGCTGCTATTTCACCTCTTTCGTCTACTACTCCACATGTTTTACCTTTAAAATTGATTTCATCTATTCCATTACTTAGTCTTCTTATAATATCACGTAACATTGTTGTTTTTCCTCTTCCTGGAGGTGCCACAAGAATTGTATTATATATTGATTTATTTTCTATATCGATTACTTCTCTTAGTACTCTTGTGCTACAATTTAAAACTTCTCTTGCTATTCTAAAGTTTAAGCTTGATATATGTTTTACATTTATTATTTTACCATTTTCTATAACACATGACCCGGTTAACCCAATACGATGGCCTCCTTTTACTGTTATAAATCCTTCACAAATTTGATTTTTGTATGCATATATAGAGTTTTCACATAGCCTTTCTACTATTTGTAATATTTCTGCTTGTGTTATATTATATTGCAATATCAAGTCTCTTTCTCGTAATTTTAGTATTATTGGTCTTTCTGCTCTCATTCTAATTTCTTGCAATTCTTCTGCAATTTTACTGTTTTCTTGAAATAAATTAAAAAAA
>USQA01000135.1 GCA_900556695.1 uncultured Clostridium sp. | reverse complement strand
AAAAGAGCCTCTAGTTTTTTCAGGTGCAATCCTTGCAATATTAAATATTGTACTTGAAGGATGATCAGGTGGTAAATTTTCAATATATTTATTTATCGGCATTGTCTGTCCAACTGTTCTACACATTTCTGAAATAAAAGAATACACATTTGTTAAATTTTGATATTCAGGATGCTCTTTATTGTCAAAAACAACACTCATTATTGCTCCTGCAATAACTGACATCTCTCCATCTCTCCATATTTTTTCCATTTTTGTATCTTCATTTCCTACTAAGCTTTGAGTAATATCCCAAGTGTACTCTTCAGCTTTTCTAAAATCTCCGTTATTTACTGCATCTATAACAGATTGTAAAAAATTATATCTTGTACTTTTTGTTGGATTTTTAAAATCTAAGGTTATTATTTTATAACCTTGTTTTTTCAAAAACTCTGAAGTGTAATGATAAATTTCAGCTTTAGGATCTGAAATAATCATACTCTCTCCTGCTAATCCTAAGTTTCCAACTGTCTGTAATACTATACTTCTTGTTTTACCACTTCTTGTAGCTCCTACAACTAAACTATGAATATTATCATCAATGTAATAAATCCTTTCTTGCTTTTTGTCCTTTTCATATCCTACAATAATTCCACCTGAATTGAATTCTTCTGTATTTTCCCTTGATAGTGAATTACATTTAAAAAATTTTTTAAATTCTTTTTTACTCAGCCATCTTGCTGTTCCATGTTGCCCTTGCCCCATCACTTCTGGAGTCTTTAATTTATCTGTTATATTTACTATTCCACTTTCAAAAACATTTTTACTTCCAAATCCGAAAAGAATTATAATTGTTGTTTCAATTAGCATATAGATAAGAAAAAATAGCAGTAAAATCTGTTTATCTACTACTATTTGCGAAAATTCTATATTAGAAAGTTTCGAATGAATTATCGTACTCAAAACAATACTAACAGGAATATTTAATATAGATAAAAAAGCTATTATTCCGATTTTTCTTTTTCTCATTCTAATTCTTCTCCTTCTTCCATTTGATTTTCTAGTTCTAATTGAAATTTTTTAGTATATTCTTCTATTTGCTCTTTGGTTAAATCTTTAAAATCCTGATTTTTATTATCATTACCTGTAACAATAAAAGTTCCCCTTATATTTAAACCATCAAGAGTTCTGTTTATTGGTAGTAATTTTTTATAAGCTTCCTCATCAAAAACTATTAAAACATCTTTATATTTAATAACCTCTATATATTCATTACCTACAATTTTTCTTAATGTTTCGAGCCTATTGGGAATTCTTTTTAATTCAGGATTTTTTTCATTTTCTATTATAAGAACATACATATTCTGCTTTTCAATTACTACCACCTCCTACATTTCCATATCTTCTAATTCTTCTAAGCTATAATGCATTTCCATTGCATATTGTTTTTTTGCACTTTCATTTAATTCATAATGATGTGTAATATCATTTTTATGTTCTTTTCTTTGAAACTGTTTGATTAATTCAGCCAAAGATAAAGACATACTCCTATATTGAGTATGCCTTTCGTATTTTTTTACACCTTTAATTCTTGCTTTATATTTTTCTTTAAAATATGCTTCCATATTTTCTTTTAAATACTTTTCATTATGCAATTTTCTATCTCTGCATTTATAATCTTCTGAAGTTGTATATGTAATATTTTTTCTTTCTTTAGTCCATGTAACTTTATATCCCATTTCGTTCATCACTTTAAAAAATTCAAATTTATTATTTGATTTTCCCATAGCAATATCAATACTTTTTTCTAACTTTTCTTTCCAACTAATTCCCTTTTGTTTTGCTTTATATTCATTAATTCTTATATCATCTATATTTGATTTTTCTCTTGTTATAGATAATCCTTGCTCTAGGCATAACTTATTAGAATATGATTTTAAACTTTCTAGATCTTTATTAGAAAATTGTATCTTTTTACCTGTTTCAAAATTTACTGTATTCACAACAAAGTGTGAATGTATGTGTTCCTTATCTTGATGAGTTGCTACAACAACTTGATAACCTTTAAAATATTTTTCTGCTATTTTCATTGCTATTTCGTGTGCTGTTTCATAACTCAGCTCATCATTTGGACTAAATGCTTGAACAAAATGTAATTTTTCTCTTCCTTTTGTTTTACCATACAGATTTTTTATAGCCATCATTTCTTCATAAGCATTTTCTGCCATGCAATCTTTTCCTGAAATAAACTTATTATTAGTTTTTTCTTCTTTGCAAATATAATTTAAAGTTCTCTTTAATCCGACCTTGTTATTAATGAATTTAATGATTGCCATATTTTACTTAACTCCTTTTTTACTCCTTCCAATTCAACACAAGTTATAACTCTTCCATTTGCTAGTTTTGTTAATTGATTTACATTATTTCCTAGCTTTCTTAATTGAATTACTAATTTATCAAGATCATTGATAACTACAATTTCTTTTTTAGTAGCACTTTTAATTAGATACTCTGAAATTGTTGTTTTAGCTTCTACACTATTGTTTATAATCTTTGTTTTTTCTTCAGGAGTTAATCTAATTTCAATTCTTTCAGTTTTCCTCAATTACTCTCCTCTCCACCTAAAAATTTTTATGAAGGGTTTGGGGACACCTCCCCTTAAATAAGAAAAGTTATACTTTTCGTTCTATTTGTACTTACAAATAGGAATCTTGCTTAACTTATCGCTTCGCTACTAAAGTATTCATCTAGTAATTTGATTATCAAATCTGTAAATTCTTTATCGTTTTTAAATCTATCTTTGTAGATTTTCATTGCTCTTTTTTCTATTTTTCCTGTAAATTTTTCTACTTTGACTTTCTCATTTTTTATAATTTTAAGCAAGGTTTCATAACTAATATTGTTTTTATTTAATCTAACTTTTTGTGCCTGTGCAACAGTTATTTTTATTTGTTCATCTTCAATAACTTGATTAACAATTTCTTGTTCTTCTTTATTTAAGTATGATATTTCTACTCCTGCTTTTATAGGTATTTGCTCTATATTTACTTTTTCCTGTAAAGGCTTAATTAATTCCGTTAGTCTTATATAGTTATAAATTTGTGATTTTCCTTCTTCATTCCACTCAGTGGAATTATCGTAAAATTCGTTCATATTACTATTGTTTTGCCTATTTTTTATGATGTTGTTTCTTTGTTTATAGGCATAGCCTTTGTCAACAGGCAGTATTTTTTCCCTATTGTTTAAGTTTGTATCCAACATTATTAATGTTGCTTTTTCATCATCACAATCCACAATTTGAGATGGAATTGTGGAAAATCCCAGCTCTTTTGCACATTCTACTCTATTATGTCCTGATATAATTTCGTATTTATCGTTTTCTATTTTTCTAACTATAATAGGCACTAAAATTCCATTTTCTTTTATGCTTTCTTCCATTTCTTCTTTTTTATTTTTATCATACATTGAAAAAGGTTGCCCTTTTCTAAAGACAACCAACTTACTTATTTCTATATTAATTATATTTTTATTTCTTGCTGTTGTCTATACAAAAATAAAA
>USQA01000134.1 GCA_900556695.1 uncultured Clostridium sp. | reverse complement strand
CTAAAAATTATATAAATGCTGTAGTTGCTGTTGAAGATCACAGATATTATGATCATGGTCCTATAGATTTTATTGCAATTGGACGAGCTTTATATACTAATTTACGTGATAATGAATTTGATGAGGGTGGAAGTACAATAACTCAACAAGTGGCAAAAAATGTGATTTTTAATCAAGATAAAACTATTATTAGAAAAGTAGGCGAAGTATTTGCTGCTTATGATTTAGAAAAAAATTATTCTAAAAGTGAGCTTTTAGCTTTATATGTTAATTCTTCATATTTTGGCGATGGATATTATGGTATTTATGAAGCAAGTATGGGGTATTATAATAAATCTCCAAAAGATTTAACATTAGATGAAGCCTCTATGCTTGCAGGTATTCCTAACGCGCCTTCTGTTTATGCTCCTACTGTAAATCCTGATTTAGCTAAAAAAAGACAAAAACATGTATTAAATAAAATGGTTGAATATGGTTATATTTCTAAAGAAGAGGCAAATACAATTAAATAAGTATTATTTTTATTATATTCTCCTTTTATAGTACAAAAAAATTCTAGTATTTCTACTAGAATTTTTTCTTTTATCTTATATAGTTTTTATCTTCTGAGTAATAAATATCTTCTTTTTTAAATCCCCATGGATCATTTGATACTAAAATTCTCCATACAGATGCATATGGTTCTTCTTTAAATTCACCTTCTAATTTATCTAAGTCTTTCTTTGGAAGTAATTCAAGTGGATCTATTGTAACGTCCTTCCCTGTTTCTTCTGTATTAGTTTTTCTTACTTCTAAATGTAGATGAGGTACTCTAGATCCTCCACTACATCCTGTTTTTCCTATTACTGTATCTTGAGTTACAATATCTCCAGGTTTTACATTTATTTCTCTTAAATGTCCATAAACAGTTCTTTTACCATCACTATTTAAGATTTCTACTTTGTTTCCATATCCGTCATTAAATGCATCAAATCCTTCAGTAGTTGTTCCATCAAATTCAGCTAATAACACCTTTCCTGATAATATAGGATGAACTTCAGTTCCTATATCTGCTGTAATATCAAATCCAGCATGAAATCTTTCTTTAAATAATACATAATGATTTTTTCTTACTCCATATTTATCATGTTCAGCTACTTTGTATTTAGGCTCTATAGGCCATTTGTATTGTTCCATTATCTTTCATCTCCCTCGTTTCTTTCATCTTCACTTTTTCTTAATGTTGATATTCTATTTTTTATTTTTTCTATTTTTGCTGATTTGCTAATCATGTTTTTTATAGTTCCTTTATATTTTCCTGAAGAGTGTCTTATTTTATTTAATCTTTTATATTCTGCTTTTTCGTATTTTAACTGTTCTTTTAATATTTCCTCTTCTCTTTCTTTTGATATATCCATTTTTTCTCTATTGTATCCATATAATACAGATAATTTTTCTGAAATTCCAGTTAGATACTTTCCTATGTCTTTTCTTTTTATTCCTGTAATGTGAACTTCTCTATCTCTTCCTTGTCTTCTATTTACAAATAAGCTATCTTTTAATTCAAAAAATTCTGATACATATTTTGATGATACATTATCTCTATGCAATGTTGAACATAAAAATACATCTTCTCCATTCATCTCTTTTTCATTATTTGCTAAATGTTTTTTTATCCCTTCAAACACTAATTCTCTTGCTAATCCCTGACTTCTATTGTTAGGATCTGTTATATATGTATCTATTTCTATAGAATTTTTAGTATTTGCTTCAAAATATTTTTGTTGATCAAAGTCTGGTTCTTCATAAATCTTTAATCTAGCATTTTCAAATACTTGTTGATGTTCTCTTTCTGTTTGTAAAAGATTTTCTGACTCTATTATAACATCATTCATTTTTTTATTATTTTTAACATCTTTACCATAAATTATTTTAAATACATCATCTGCTGTCATCCAGAAAAATTTTTCATATTGTTTATTTACTTTATCTCCATCTTCAATCGCTTTATTTTCGATATATTCTGACATATAGCTTATTATCTTTTCTCTTAGTTCACTTTTTTCATCAAAATGTCCTTCACTTTGTAATTCTGCTTCTAAGAATTCATTTATATTTGAATATTTAGGATATTCACTTAAAACTTTTTCTCTTGCATACAAATAAGCGTTAATTTTTGTTTCATATGCTTGTAATACATCTTTTTTATAATCCATCTCATTATTATATTGAGATTTTATATATTCCTCATATTCTGGAGATGCTTTAAAATATTTAGTTATATCGTTATATGTGAATATATTTTGTCCTTGTGTTATATATGTTGCTGCAATTACATCATCATTTTTATCAACAGCAACCATTACTGTATTATTATTAGAATTTACATATGCACTTATATCTTCTTTTCCAGTTATAAATAATTGCCCTGTCTTTCCTTGTTTTTCCATATGTTCTAATACTTTAACTTCTAAATCGCTAATCTTTTGTAGATATCTATTTTCGTTTTCTTTTGTAACCTCTAGAATTCTGATATCCTTCATATTTTCATCCTTTCAAAATTTCATAACATTATTATACATAATATTTAGCTCTATTTCAAGATATTTTTTACTTCATCCTCATTTTTTTATAAAAATAACATATATTTTATATGGAGGTAGCTATGAAAATTATGATTTTAAATAAAAAATTATTACTATTACTTATTTTACTTATATCTTTATTATTCTTTATTTTAATATCTTTTTATCATCCATTTTCTTTTGCTTATGAGCTAACAACAAATAGTACTATAGATGATGATTTAAAAAATAAAATTTCATCTATTACCAAAAGTGATGAAAAAATAGCATATTTAACATTTGATGATGGACCTACCACTAAAGCCACACCTAAAGTCTTAGATATTTTAAAAGAAGAAAATGTAAAAGCTACTTTTTTTGTTATAGGAAAATATGTAAAAGACAACCCTAACATCGTAAAAAGAGAATATGAAGAAGGTCATTATATCGCTAATCATGGATATGATCATAATAATTCTAAATTATATAAAAATTCAAATAGTTTTATGAATGAAATAAAAAGTACTGATATAGAAATCGGAAATGCAATTGGAATCCCTAACTACTGCTCTCATATATTCCGTTTTCCAAATGGATTTATGTCTCCAAACAACAAATCAAAAAAGAAAGAAGCTGTAAAACTTCTTTCTGAAATGAACTATACATATGTTGATTGGAATTGTTTAAATAATGATTCTATTAAAAAATATTCTAAATATCAATTATTAAATAATCTAAAAAAATCTTGTAAAAACAAAGGAACTTTAGTTGTGCTAATGCATGATACAACTGATGTAAGTGATAGTTCTTCTGTTTTAAAAGAATCTATTTCTTATCTAAAATCACAAGGATATGAATTTCATAACTTTTATGACTTTGCCACCGGGGACGGACCTTTTTGACCAGAAATTGCCACCGGGGACGGACCTTTTTGACCAGAAATTGCCAGTGGGGACGGACCTTTTTGGCAATTTCTGGTCAAAAAGGTCCGTCCCCGG
>USQA01000133.1 GCA_900556695.1 uncultured Clostridium sp. | reverse complement strand
TTTTGTTTCAATCTTTTTTTTGTATTTTCCACAATTTGGATACAATTTGTGTATAAATATTCATCTTTAGCTTTGTTTAAAAGGATAACATTAATATAATCTAAAATATCATTTATTTCTTCCTTAGATTTATATAAAATCTCTGCATTATTTATAAAATCAATTAAATCATATCTATTTATATTATTAATAATATTTTCTATATTCCTATATTCTTCCTGTTTTTCTTTTAATTCTAATGACTTTCCTATGCTTCCTTGATACATATATAACATATTTTGATCTATATTTTTAACATCACATTTTTCTCGTAAGTATTTAGTCATTTCCTCATCTGATATTTTATTAAAATTCATAATTGTGCATCTTGATTTTATAGTTGGCAAAAAAGTATTTGAATTTGAACCAATCAATATAATAACTGCAAATTCAGGTGGTTCTTCTAATGTTTTTAATAAACAGTTTTGTGCTTCTGTAGTCATTAAATCAGCATTGTCTATTATATATACCTTTTTTTCTGATATAATAGGTTTTTCTTGTATTCTTTTTTGTATATCTCTTATTTGTTCTATTTTTATATTATTTCCATCTGGACTAATTAACACAAAATCCGGATTATTATTTGTATCAAATTCTATACAAGATTTACAATGATTACAGTATTTGTTATCATCTAAACACAATATCATTTTTGCAAATTCTGTAGCAATCATTTTTTTACCAATTCCTTGTGTCCCTATAAACAAATAACTATGTGATAATTTATTTTGTTTTATTGACTTTTCTAGTACAGTTTTTATATTGGTATTTCCAATAATATTTTCAAACATTTTAAAACTCCTATGATATCTATTTTACTTTTCCCCACAAGTTAAGTGGCCATATTCTTATAGCTACTGTACTTTCTATCTTTTCTAATGGAATACATCCAAATGCTCGACAATCTGTACTATGATTTCTATTGTCTCCCATAGCGAAAACACATTTATCAGGAACAACAAAATCATCAAATCCTACTCCAGTTACATCTGTTACTACTCCATCTTGCAAATATGACTCCTCTAATTCTTCTCCATTTATAAAAACTTTACCTTCTTTTATTTCCACATGTTCACCTGGAAGAGCTATTACTCTTTTTATATAGCTTCTTTTTCCGATTTCTAAGAAGTTATTAATAAACCATCTTGTTGCAGATTTACTTTCATATTTTGCAACTGGATTTTTAGTATCAATTTCAGAATATGAATAAGTTATTTTACTTGGTTCTTCAAAAGTTATAATTTGACCTCTTTGAGGTAATTTTTTAGTTGTTCTTCCCCATCTATTAAGCCATAATCTTTGGTCTTGTACCAATGTAGGATACATAGAAACTTGTTTAACTACTGTTGGTGTTCCTATAAAATATCTAAATATTACTGCTAAAATTAGCGCTATTATTATACAATATACCCATTCTAATATTTCTTTTAAATTTGAATTCAATATTATCGCTTCCTTTATTTTAATTACCATATTATTATACATTAATTTCTTGTTCTTATCAAGAATAAATAAAACAATTATATAATTTTTATTGACTTATTTAAAAAAATAAAAACCTTCCCACTAACTGAAAGATTTTTATATTCAAAAAAAGTTTAGATAATTAGATTACCTAAACTCTTTTTTATTTATTAATTATTTTCTCCTCTTCCTTCTGGAAGTGCTGCTGTATCATCTATTACTATTCTTATTTTTGTAATAAGTCTTATTGCTCTTACTACTTTGCTCTTTTTGATTCTTTCCCATAAACTTGGTTTTTGTTCAAAAGTTGTTTCTTGAATATATTGTTGTTGTTCTATTTGTTGTGGTTCTTCTACTATTTGTTGTACTGTATCTTCTATTGGTGTAGGTATTGTTTTTAATGCATCAGCAATTTCTATTCCTATATAACTTAAAGCTTTTGATTTATCTTCTATTCTTTCCATATCTATTTCTATATGTAAGTTTGACTCTAAATTATTTATTCTTGCATTTAAAAGTTTCATAGCATCTTGATAATCTTCTGAAGTTTCATCTTTAGATTTACCTATTATTGTTATTGTTTCTATAATATCTTCAGAGAAATTGTGTTCTGATTTCTTTAATTGATCTTTCCATTCTTTATCTTTTTCTTGAGCTTTTTCTAATAATTCTTTTAATTCACCAGCTAATGCTATATTTTGTTCTCTTTGTCTTATTAGTTCTTCTATATTTTTTGTATTTTCTTCAAATTGATTTGTTGCAAATTCAACTAAATCGTATGCAGCTTTATAAACACTTGCAGGAAAATTTTTCTTTTTAGGATACTCAATTAAATATGTTTTTATTGATTCAACCAAATCCTTAAAATAAGTATCATCCTCAAGTTGTACTATTTGTTTTTTACTATTTGGATTAATTAATTTCTTTACTTTATCTATATTTGATAATATTTTTTCCTCTGTGATAACCATTCTCACATTTACTATGCCAGATCTAGACATTGTAATGTACCTCCTTTTATCTTACGCATGTTTGCTTTTTACTATTTCAACTATAATTATACATTAACTTACAAAAAACTACAAGTGTAAAAACATATTTTTTATTTAAATTTATATTACAGAAATATTACAATTATGTTACAAAACAAAAAATGATCAAATCAACTATTCCCTAGTATTAATTTAATCATTCTCTATTTTTTGTAATTTTTATATTACATTTTTTTATTTATAAAATATTTTCTACTTATATTAATCCTTGTATTATTGTATCTTCGAATTCCTTATACAATTTCATTATATCAATCTCACCATTATTTCTTGTTTTATAAACTAAAGTTGAACATATCAAACCATATATTTCTGAAGCAATTATATTAGGATTTCCATTTTTTATTTGCCCAACTTTCATACCTTCTTTAACAATAGTTTCAATCTTATTAACATATTCAAGAATATATTCTTTACACATCTCATTTCTAGCTTCACTTCCACAAAATTGACTTAAAAGTATCTTTATTAAATTTTCATATTTCACAACAATTTTTATTTCTATTAATATAATAGCTTTTATTTTATCAATATAATTAGGAAACTTTGCTGTTTTTATATCTATACTATTGTATAAAAGTTTCATTCCCTCTTCAATAAGGAAATTAAAAATTTCCTCTTTATTAGAAAAATGATAATATAAAGTTCCCTTTGCCACCCCTACGGTTGCGGTTATTTCCTCAACACTTGTAGCATCATAACCTTTTTCTGCAAACAACTTCATTGAAGTTTCAAATATTTTTCTTTTTGTTTTATTCATAGCAATACATCCTTTCATATTAGGATAATAATTTTTCTTATTATATATATTTTTATTTGTTTTTGCAAGATTTTTGAACACTTAGTATAATTGCCATCGGGGACGGACCTTTTTGGCTACTTTTTGCCACTGGGGACGGACCTTTTGGGCAATAATAAATAAATTTTAAAATTCAATAAAATACAGTAATATAATGTTTTACGTTCATTCCCAACTACGTAGAATATGTAAA
>USQA01000132.1 GCA_900556695.1 uncultured Clostridium sp. | reverse complement strand
GATTTCATACTCCACCTCTACTTTTGTTATCATATATTAATTTACTTAAAATTTCAAGTTTTTATTATATTTAATTTGATTTTTCACATAAGTTTTATTTATAGAATATAATTATATAACAAATTTGAAAAACACAAAAACAGACTGCATTTAACAGTCTGTTATTATATTTTAAAATTAAGTTCTTGATTCTACAATTAGTTTTATACCTGTTCTGTCTTCTCCTTCTACTTCAACATCTGCAAATGCTGGTATACAAACTAAATCTACTCCTGCTGGCGCTACAAAACCTCTTGCTATAGCAACAGCTTTTACCGCTTGATTTAATGCTCCTGCTCCAATTGCTTGCATTTCTGCCTTATTTGATTCTTTTACTAATCCAGCTATTGCTCCTGCTACTGAATTAGGATTTGATTTTGATGAAATCTTTAAAATTTCCATTTTCTTTTGCCTCCTATAAAATTTTATTTTTTGTTGCAACTTTTACGATTTTTATTTTACAATATATGGAAATTAATGTAAAGCGTTTTATAATATTTTTTCATAGATTTCATCGCAATAAAATTATCTTTTCGACAAAAAGACAAAATGAATACGCTCCTCAATCTCTAAAGATCAAGGAGCGCTTATTTTTTATTTTACTCTTTCTATATTTTTTACTTTATTAGTTTCATCATCTATGTCAAATATAACACCATTTAATTTACATTCTCCTGTTGCTATTCTATACCTTTCTGGTAATGTTGTTTCAAATCTTTTTATAGAAGCTTTTATATCCATTCCTATAACAGAATTTTTTGGTCCAGTCATTCCTATATCGCTAATATATCCTGTTCCTTTAGGTAAAATTTGTTCATCTGCTGTTTGAACATGTGTATGTGTTCCATAAACTATAGTTGCTTTACCATCTAAATAATTTCCCATAGCAATCTTTTCTGCTGTTGCTTCTGCATGGAAATCAACAACTATTATATCAACTTGATTTTCTATTTTTTCTATTATTTTTTTAGCTATTATAAATGGATTTTCTGAAAGTACATTCATGTCAACTCTTCCAATTAAATTAATAACTGCTATTTTTTTATTTCTAAAATTGTAAATATTATACCCTTTTCCTACTACGCCTTCTGGATAGTTTGCTGGTCTTATTAGTTTTGGATGGTCTATGAACTTAAAAATATCTTTTTTTCCCCAAGTATGATTTCCCATTGTAATTACATTAATATTTTGTGCTAATATATCTTTAAAATTCTTTTCTGTCATTCCCATTCCCTCTGCTGAATTTTCTCCGTTCACTATAACAAAATCTATATTTTTATCTTTTCTTATTTTTGGTAACCTTTTACTTAATTCTTGAATTCCTGCATTTCCTATTAGATCTCCAATAGCTAATATTTTCATATTTATCACTTCTTTCTCTTATATCTAACTTACTTTTTTATGATACTATATATTTAAAAATTAATCAAGTTTGCTTTTTTAGGCATTTTATGTTAATATATATTAGTAACTAAAAATTTAAAATGTTTACTTTGTAAAGGAGGTCTTCCTATGCAAGAAAACTATTATGTTTTTTTAAACTCTGATTTACTCCTTCATGAAAAGGAATTTAATGCGTTACGGGATTTTATGCAAAACAAAAAAAATCAATCAACATTAAAGCCTAATTGTTGCATTGATTATTCTTTAGAAAAAGAGTGCATAAATATTTCATCTCTTATTTCAAAAGAAGATGAAGCAAAATTAAGTAAAAATACTACAGCCCGTCCAGAATTGTATGCAAACAATCGAAGAAACAAACTATGTTCTGGATATGTTTTATTAACCATTAATACATTGAAAAAACTTCTTTGTATGTAAGGTAAATCAGAAAAAAAGGTTGTGGCTTTTGCCACAACCTTTTTTTATTTTGCATAATCAGATACTCTTGTTTCTCTAATGACATTAACTTTTATTTGTCCTGGATAATCCATTTCATTTTCTACTTTTTTAGCAACATCTCTTGCTAAAATAGTCATTTGTTCATCAGATATTTTATCTGGTTTTACTATAATTCTAACTTCACGTCCTGCTTGAATTGCAAATGATTTTTCAACACCATCAAATGAATCAGCAATTTCTTCTAGATTTTGTAACCTCTTAATATATGCTTCTAATGTTTCTCTTCTTGCTCCAGGTCTAGATGCTGATATTGCATCAGCTGCTTGTACTAAAACAGCTTCCATTGTTTGTGGTTCTACATCACCATGATGTGCTTCTACTGCATTTATAACAAGTGAGTTTTCTTTATATTTTTTAAGAACTTCTACACCTATTTCAACATGTGTACCTTCCATATCATGATCTAATGCTTTACCAATATCATGTAATAATCCTGCTCTTCTTGCAAGTTTAGCGTCTAATCCAAGTTCTTCTGCCATTATTCTAGCTAAGTTAGATACTTCTATTGAATGATTTAATACATTTTGTCCATAACTTGTTCTATATTTTAGTTTTCCAATTAATTTTACTACATCTGGATGAAGTCCAATTACTCCAGTTTCAAGTACAGCTCTTTCTCCTTCTTCTTTTATTGTGTTGTCAACTTCTTCTTTAGCTTTTTCAACCATTTCTTCTATTTTTGAAGGATGAATTCTTCCATCATCAATTAATTTTTCTAATGCTATTTTGGCAACTTCTCTTCTTAATGGATCAAATCCTGATAAAACTACTGCTTCTGGTGTATCATCAATAATTAAATCTATTCCTGTTAAAGTTTCTAATGCTTTTATATTTCTACCCTCTCTACCAATAATTCTACCTTTCATTTCATCATTTGGAAGTGATACTATTGATACTGTAGTTTCTTGTGAATGATCTGCTGCACATTTTTGCACTGCATAAGTTAATAATTCTTTAGCATTTTTTGTTGCTTCTTCTTTAGCTTTTTGTTCTTTTTCTCTAATAATAGCAGCTTTCTCTGCTGTTAACTCTTTATCTAATTCAGCTAACAATCTTTCTTTTGCCTCTTCTTTAGATAAAGAAGCTATTTTTTGAAGTTCAACAATTTCTTGTTCATGTAATTTTACTATTTCTTCTTTTTGTCTTTCAATATCTTGTAATTCTCTTTCTACTTCTTGTTCTTTCTTTTCAAAATTATCTGAACGTTTTTCTAGATTTTCCTCTTTTTGAATTAATCTTGCTTCTTGTTTTTGTATTTCGCCTCTTCTTTCTTTAATCTCTTGATCTAATTCTTTCCTGTTGTTCATTATTTCTTCTTTCGCTTTAAAAATCTCTGCTTTTTTAAGATTTTCTGCTTCTATTTTTGCTAAATCTACTAATCTTTTCGCTTCATTTTCTGCTCCTTGAATTTTAGATTCTGCAATTTTCTTTCTATATGCCATTCCTGCTGGCACTCCAATTGCAAATGAGATTAAGATAGCGGCGATAATGATTAAAATATTCATAATCAATACACCTCTTTCTTATTTAATTTTCAATGTTCGAATAAAATATATATTTTCTAATTTATATTGATATATTTTTTCCTACTATTATATTTTAACTT
>USQA01000131.1 GCA_900556695.1 uncultured Clostridium sp. | reverse complement strand
ACACAGTTGTAATGGTAAATGTTACAGCATCAAAAGAACCAAGAGATGGAATAGATTTCTTTCCATTATCAGTTGATTTTGAAGAAAAACTATATTCAGTAGGAAAAATACCAGGAGGTTTCTTAAAAAGAGAGGGAAAACCAAGTGATAAAGCAATTTTAACATCAAGAGCAATAGATAGACCATTAAGACCATTATTCCCAAAAAATTTTAGAAATGATGTTGTTGTTGTTGGAACAGTACTTTGTGTTGAACAAGATAATTCACCAGAAGTAGCAGCAATGATTGGAGCTGCAACAGCTTTGGCTATATCAGATATTCCATTTAATGGACCAACAGCAGCTGTAAATGTAGGATTAGTAGATGGAAACATTGTTATAAATCCAACAGAAGAGCAAAGAGAAAAAAGTGATTTAACATTAACTGTAGCTGCAACTCCAAATAAAATAACAATGATTGAAGCTGGAGCAAATGAAGTTCCTAATGATGTTATGTTAGAAGCTATAAAAAAAGCACATGAAGAAATTAAAAAGATATGTAAATTTATATCAGATATTCAAAAAGAAATTGGAAAACCAAAATTTGAATATCAATCATTTGAAGTAGACCATGATGTTTATGAATTCATAGAAGAAAACTTCAAAGAAGAAATGAAAGAAAAAGTTCAAGAAGCAGATAAAGAGACAAGAGACAATAATATTGATGAATTAACTAAAAAAATTGAAGAAGCTTATACAGAAAAATTTGGAGAAGAAACATTTGAAGAACACAAATCTGACATCGGAGAAGCTATTTATAAATTAGAGAAAAAATGTGTAAGAGAAATGATTTTTGTTGAACATAAAAGAGTTGATGGAAGAGCTTTAGATGAAATAAGACCTTTATCTTGTGAAGTAGGTTTATTACCTAGAACACATGGAAGTGCTTTATTTACAAGAGGACAAACTCAAGTATTATCAGTTGCAACATTAGGAATGATATCAGAAGAACAAAAATTAGATGGTATTGATACAGAAGAATCAAGAAGATATATGCATCATTATAACTTCCCAAGTTATTCAGTAGGAGAAGCAAGACCATCAAGAGGACCAGGAAGAAGAGAAATAGGACATGGAGCATTAGCAGAAAAAGCATTAGTTCCAGTATTGCCATCAAAAGAAGAATTTCCATATGCAATAAGAGTTGTATCAGAAGTTTTATCTTCAAATGGATCAACATCACAAGCAAGTATATGTGGAAGTACTTTAAGCTTAATGGATGCAGGTGTACCTATAAAAAGACCAGTTGCAGGTATATCAACAGGTTTAGTAACAAATCCAGATAATGATGAAGACTATGTAATGTTAGTAGATATTCAAGGATTAGAAGACTTCTTTGGAGACATGGACTTTAAAGTTGGTGGTACTGAAAAAGGAATAACAGCAATACAAGTAGATATAAAATGTGATGGTTTAACATATGAAATAATTGAAGAAGCATTTGAAAGAACACAAAAAGCAAGACAACATATATTAGATGATATTATGATGCCTGTAATTTCTAAGCCAAGAGAAGAAATTTCAAAATATGCGCCAAGAATAGTTACAACACAAATAAAAGTAGAAAAAATTAAAGATGTAATTGGAAAAGGTGGAGAAACAATAAATAAAATCATTGATAAAACAGGTGTAAAAATAGACATTGAAGAAGATGGACAAGTATTAATTTATTCAACAGATAACGAAAAAGCAAAAGAAGCATTAGAGATGGTAGAAGACATAGTTAGAGAAGTTGAAGTTGGTGGAATTTATTATGGCGAAGTAGTTAGACTTATGAACTTTGGAGCATTTGTTGATTTAGGTTTTGGAGGAAAAGAAGGATTACTACATATTTCTAAAATATCAAAAGAAAGAATTAAAAACATAGAAGATGTACTTCATGTTGGAGATAAGGTAACAGTTAAGGTTAGCGATATAGATGATCAAGGTAGAATAAATCTTACTATGAAAGATTTAATAGAACCAAAAGTTTATGAAGAAGACTAAAAGATATATGAATAAAATTAATAAAAAGAAGGCAAGAAAACTAAAGAATCTTGCCTTCTTTCTTAAATTTATGTAATAAAAAAGTAATATAATTGTAATACAATAAGCATATACAAATAAATTGTCGAATGATAAAATGAAAAATATAATTATACAATTAGATAAGAGGGGGATATAAAATGAAAAAAACACTAATAGTAAGTGCTTTGATTTTTTCTTTGATATCTGTGATGATACCAGTATATGCATCAAATGATGTAGCATTGAACATAGTGCAAAAAGCAAGCGAAACAAAATATTTAGAGAATGATCAAGGATATATATCAAAAACTATAGTTGATTCAGATTCAGAAAAAGGTGAAGTTACAGTTGAAGTTAAACTATCTAATACATCTAAAGAAAGTGCAAATGAAAAAAGATTTGATAATTCTGAAATTTTTATAATTGTTCCAGAATATACAAATGCACAAGAAAATGAGAAATTAACTTATGTTGAAACATTAGCAGAAAAAATATTTGCTAAAAATTCAAAAACAAAGATAGGTGTTATAGGGATACAAGGTACAATAGCCGATAATTCTTACGATGAAAAAGGAAATCTAATAAAAGGAGAAAAAGATCAAGCAGACGTTAATGGCACAGCTGATAATGCAGAATGTATTGTAGAACTAACACAAGATATATCAAACTTTAAAACAGAACTTAGAAAAATGAATAGTGAAAAAGTTACATATTATTCTAATTTTCAAGCAGCAATAAGATTAGCTAAAAATAGTTTTTCAGATAACACTAATAAAATATTAATATCTTTATATGACAATGTTCCAAATATATCAATTGGAACTAAAAGCAAAATTACATATGGAGGATTATTTTCACAATACGAAACTGCTGAAGAGGCTGCCAAAGCTCATTTAGAAGAAATGGTTACTAACACAAAAAGTGAAATATTAAGTTTAAAAGATTCTAATATTGATTTTATTTTATTAAGACCAGATGATACGGGATTTGATAGAACATTTTATAGTACAACTACAGGAGAATTAATATGTAGTATAGATGGGAAAACCATATGCTGATAATTTATATGGAACATTAGAAAAACCTACATATGGTAAAATGTATAGCTTAAATAATGAAAGTTTAGAAAAAATAGTTACGGAAAATATTTATCAAGATATAATGGAAAAGGTTAGAACGCCTATCACAACTATCAAAATTATTGATTATTTCCCAGAAGAGATAGTAAAAAATTTTGATTTTTCTTATGTAGCAAAGCCAAATATAGGTACTGTTTCAGAAAAAATTGATGAAAAGAATACTATAACATGGGATATTGAAAAATTGGAAGCTGATGAAGTAGCAACTCTTCAATATAAACTAAAAATAAAAGACATGAGTAAAAATAGTCCTATATATAACAAAGAAATAGCTACAAATGAAAAAATAGTTTTAAATTATAAAGACTCAAATGAAAAAGATTATGAAGTAACATTAGCAAGTAGTCCAAAAATAAAATTAGAAAATGCCAAAAAAGAAGCTACTCTATCACAACAAAATAATACAGCTAAAGATACAAGTGTG
>USQA01000130.1 GCA_900556695.1 uncultured Clostridium sp. | reverse complement strand
GAGCTGTTGACTGTTAATTTAACAGCCCAACCCGAAAAGTGCTTGGAAGTTCGTAGTTATACGGCTTGCAGGCATTTTTATTGCCCCAAAGAAGTATACGCTTTTTAGTTACTAATTTGAAGTATAATCATAGGTATAATCAGACACATGTGGAATCCATAGAGATAATTAAAACTTGAATGATGGAAACAGGATAATAAAACTCGTATGAAGAAGCATCTTTAGTGAGGTGCTTCTTTTTTTATATGGAAAATAGTAATTCATTAATGCTATGATTAAGATAGGATGATATAATATTTTATGAAAAGACAAGAGCACAACACCAGTCAATTCGGAGTGGATAGCATATGAATGATGTGAAAGTAACTATTGAGTTGGAAGAAAAAGATGAGAGTATTAATATCATCGAACGATTATGGACATATTACTAAAATTTAAATAGGGAAAATAATATATAATAAAACTACAGTCAAACAGCTATCTTAATTTGGATTTAAGAAAGGGAAAAAAATCATAACTGGGGAACAGGTAAAAGAAGAGGTTATTAGGTATTTGAGAGATGAAAATTATAGATATGCTATTTTATTTGATGGAGATTGGGGATGTGGGAAGACATATTTTATTTTGCATGAATTAAAGATACAATAGAACATAATGAGCCTGAAAATGATGGTTGAGAAGCAAAGTATATTTCACTATATGGTTACAAATTGATTGAAGAAATAGAAGAAAACATTTACTGGGGTATATTCAATAGAGTATATTCAATTAATCTTTTTTCAAGTTCAAAGATAAACTTAATGAAGGGTTGACAAAGAAAGTATATGGTGAAATGAATAAAAAGAGGAAACGTTCCAATGAATTAATTTTTTCAACATTAAAAAAGCTTGCTAGTATCGATATTCAAAAATTCGATAAGAATATAAAAACATATGAATTAATAGAGGACTTTATTCAAATAAATAGCGATTTAACTGCCCTAAATGATTCTGGGGCAATCCAGGGACTGAAAGTTCGGGAAGGGGACGGTGTATATATAACATATACCGATGATGCCGATACAGTATCAAAAAATTAGGTAGTCCGGAACTTACAATCCACCTATACGCCAATGTATCGATCTCGGAATTTACGCTAAAAAATATGCAGGATGTCAAAAAGATTACTTTAAAAAATCCTTCTGGAATGTGCATGACCTTTAAAATTACTCTAAGAAAAAATGGGACTCAAGTACATCTTTTCAACTTTTATGATTCAAATCTTCCTACCAATTTTGCCAGTGTGGTTACGAACGGAACAACGCTGGCATTGGAAACTTATGATTTTAACGAGATATCCTTTCCTTTAAACGCTGGAATTGCACAGTATGCAGCCAATATTGATTGTTTAATGGAATAAAGTGGGCTTTATTTATATGGGATGATCAGGTACGTTGGGTTGGCATTACTGTAAAAACTACTTATCCCCTGGAATGTAACCTTAATTACATCTCCAATATTTACTGGAAGTCCAGAAAATGTTACCAACCCTCCGCTAGGAGCTGGTGTGTGGAACCATAGCACTTGTATGTCATTTATGTATATGTCCATTACAGGTGCTGTAGTCTCACCCCATGTAGGCCTTACATCTCGGGGAAATAAAATTCCATTTTTAGTAACAGTATACTGTGCGTTATTAGCTAAAGCTATAACTTGAGAACTTGCATAATCCAGTCCTCTATTGGCTAAATCGTTATATATTGAATAATAAATGATAGTTTTATTTTTATAAGAAGGTGAATTTAATATGCGAACATATGATATCTTTAAAAAAATGGAGCGAGAGATTACAAGACATATTGATTGGAGTGAAGAAACTATCACAGACTACTTTTTGTCGCTCTTATCAGTTAACAGTTATCATATCAAGTATCGTAAATTCACTAAATTTGCAGAGAGTAAAAATGGTGCTGATTGGGAGTGGTGGCTATTAACAGATATTGCTTTAATCAAATTTTATGTACAGGCTAAAAAGATTAATGATAAATTAACAGTTCAAACAATATCATATAAAACAAAAAATTCTCCTGAACTACAACTAGAGAAGTTAATTAAGTCAAGTTATCAACAAAATGCGTTGCCCCTATATGCTTTTTATTCAAGCTATAAATTACCTACTATATGCCAATATGCGCAAAATAAGAAGTGCTATAAGGCTATATATCTGGCCTCGGCGCTAGAGTTGCAGAAGAATATGGACAATTTGGATGATGTATGTTTACTTAACCCTATGTCATGCTTCTTTAAAAATACTCTTTGTGATACGGAGCAGAGAATACTATGTATTAGTTGTATCGAGTGTAAATTTAGATCTATTTGTAGTTATGGCGATATTGATAATAAGGAAAACTGTAGTATAAAACTAATAAGGCAGCTTCAGACGATTTATTTTAAGAATATGAGCGAAAATGGTATGGGTACCTATGAGGTATTACCAGAGCATATAATTTTATTTCAGTATGCAAATTCTTTACTCAATAATAAGACTATTAGTAATAAATTTTTTAATGAATATTCTTATGCTATAAGTGTTAAAAACATAGTAATAACAGATTATACAAATAGGCACGGTAAACCTCATCTTGATATGATAATTGGAGCGAATAATGCAAAAATCGATATGAAGAATATTCTGGATGTAAATGAGTTAGTAGAAAATCTCAGGAAATTGCTCAATAAATATAGGGTTATAAAATCTATTGGGCTATTTGGATCATATGCTAAAGGGAAGGCATATGCAGGAAGCGACATAGATATAATGCTAACATACAATCAGGAGGAAGTATTGAAAAATGGTTTTCGTCCAATGTTACAATTTTTAAGAGAAACAATTACTACTTTTAACAAACCGATTGATTTTGTTGATTATGAAGATTGCAATCCTGAATTTAAGGAAAATGTCGAAGATGATATAATATGGTTGAATTCATGAAATCAAATAGTAAAAGCAGAAAAGGCTTTGACCTAATCTGCTTTTATTTATCTGATTAATTTGATTTTAACATTGCAATAATTTCATCTGGTGATTTACCTGACTCTTCAATTACCAATGCTTTAAGCTTAAACGCAGGATAAACAATGGATGCTCCGCTTACAGGCTATCCTTTAGATGCGAAATAATCACGCATAAGAATAGAGTAGCATGTGAAACAAAATTTTATATATTTTCCTCATTTTACGGGTACTGCTAACCATTTAATTTTCAGCCATTACTCTCTGCATATTTTAACCGAGCAACTTGTAACCATTCAATTTCAAGACAGCACCCTCTCCATACCTGACCTGAGAAACTATGCCGGCTAAATGGCATCAGGTAATTGCAAGAAGAGAATATATTAAACAATTGTGTGATCAGTTTGAAAGCGTTGAAATTGAAAGCAAGTTGCAATAAAAAGATTATTAAGCTTATAATGTTAATAAGTTGCAAAAAAATGAGGAGGTAAGCGTGGTTGTAATAAAAATTATTTGATCTTTAATTCTTTCAGCAATTGAGCGCAGTCAATCATCCCCTGTTTATAAGCCAGGTCAATGAGCTTTCCGCAGCAGCTGTTATGGCAGTCCATCAGCTGTTCTACTACAT